>CAZEDO010000014.1:47148-49774 GCA_964511085.1 uncultured Lentimicrobiaceae bacterium | reverse complement strand
TGCCAGAGGATTATTCGTGAATACGGCGCTGTTCCGGCAACTATAGCAATTTTGAACGGCAAACTGAAAGTCGGGTTAAGTGACGACGAGATTGATTTTCTCGGAAAAGAGGGTGTAAAAATTCAAAAAACATCACGGAGAGATATTGCGTATAACGTGATGAGAAAAATAAACGGGGCCACAACGGTAAGTGCAACAATGTTTATCGCAGCTCTTGCCGGTATCAGGGTTTTTGCAACGGGTGGCATTGGCGGTGTTCACCGGGGAGCTGCAACTACGATGGATATCAGTGCCGATCTGGAAGAACTGGCAATGACGGATGTAGCTGTTATTTCGGCCGGGGCAAAAAGCATTTTAGATTTAGGGTTAACACTTGAATACCTGGAAACAAAGGGCGTTCCAGTCATTGGTTTTAAAACGGATGTTTTGCCCGCGTTTTACTGCGATAAAAGTGATTTCAAGGTTAACTTCCGGATGGATACTCCACTGGAAATTGCCCGTTTAATAAAAACAAAATATGATTTGGGTTTAAAAGGTGGGATATTAATTGCTAACCCGGTACCAGGCCAACATTCAATGGATAAAGACCTTATTGACAAGGTTATTGAGGAAGCAATCGCTGAAATGCATGAACTTGGAATTAAAGGTAAAGAAGCCACTCCTTATTTACTGCGGAAAATTACTTCAATAACCAAAGGAAAATCCCTGGAATCGAACATCGCGTTGGTTTATAACAATTGCAAACTTGGCGCTGAAATAAGTGTTCAATTAAAGAAGATCAGCTTATAAACTGAAAAGGATTCTATTCCCGGCATGATAATCTACCTTGTTATCGTTTTAAAGTACGATGCTTTATTCCCCTTTTCGTCAGTAACAATCAGGCGGAAACTATTCTTTCCGTGTTTCAGCAAATTATCATAGTTATAGGTGAGGAGATCATTTTTTGCATCATATTCCATAAGCGCCCATTTACCGTTGATGGTAGCTCTGTAGCTGTCAATCCCCGAGAAATTATCTGTAATGATAAAACTGAGTTTGGTTCGTTTTGGCTGAGGCTGGCGATGATGCTTTCGGGAGCGAGGCCTGTAGGGTGGGGGAACAGGTTTTATTTTAGGAGGGATGGTATCCACACCTATAGTATAATATCCGAAGTACCAGGTTTTGCCTGTAACATAGCCGTCTTTCCAGGTGCCATCAGAAGGGTTTCGCTTGCCATCAGCAATTCTCACCAAAAGGGCTTTGTCGCGCAGTCGCTCAGGCAGCGAATCGGCCTTTATGGAAACAGTAATCCTTTGCTGAAGAGGTGTAAGAGGATTATGGATAAGATGAAGCGCAGAATAAGTTTTCTTTATCCGGGGCGAGATGCTATATCCGAATGCGAGTGTATCGTATAAGGCATCACCAGGAATTTCCACATTAATTTCTGTTGTACTGAAAGTGTTCGAATTTTTGTAAGTGAAATTAACGATTGTATCAAACTTACTTACTAATGAATCAACACTAGTGGGAATGGTGACAGGAATATACCCTTTGGCAAAAACCTCCAGCCTGGCTTTATTCCCTGCAACATCGGCAATTACCAGGTCGAGCTGGTGTAGTTTTCCATTTGTAAAGTCAATTACTCCCGGGCCATTATTCCTGTTGTACAGGCTAAACAAGTTATTTGGCAGGCGGTTCGATTGCAGGATGCGGTTACCTTTCAAATAATAAGCGTTGTAGTTAAGGCAGGCATTGATATACCGCGATTCATCGAATGCGAAGCTATCGGCAGCAAATTGAAATATCAAATTTGAATTATCGTAGAGCGAAAAGCTGTAGTACCCATTCTGATCGCGGCGATTGTAGAAATAGTCGAAAGCCTGAACGCCAAACGCGGCCTTTCCGAAAATCCTGAGCGTATCATTCGTCTTCAGATGGTAAATGTTCATACTATCTTTTGAAACGGCAAATGTGACAGGAACAGTGGAGTCGTTCACTAAGCTGGTTTTTCCAATGGGTAAAGCCTGGAAGAGATTGATGAAAGGTGGAACAGTATCAGTAACAGGTAATCCGAAAAAGAGTGGATTGATAGGACGTTCGCTCTTTGTATCACGAATTTCAAAGTGCAGATGCGGACCAAATGAGCCTCCGGAATTTCCCGAAAAGGCAATAGTATCGCCTTGTTTTACTTCGAAAGACGATGTGGGAAATACATCTACATCAAACGATTGCTGCCTGAACTGCTCTTTGCGGACGTATCTTTCCAACTCAGGACTAAATTTCTGCAAATGGCCGTAAACAGTGGTATAACCGTTTGGGTGATCAATGTATAATGCGCGGCCAAAACCAAATGGTGAAACTTTAATTCGTACTACTTTTCCATCAGCTACAGCATGAACCGGCAGCCCTTCTCTTTCATGTGTGCGGAAATCAACACCGGAATGGAAGTGGTTTAAACGAAGTTCGCCAAAAGTGCCTGTAACCTGTAGCAAAGTGTCAAGCGGGGAAATGAAATAGTCTTTTGGTAATATATTTTGAGCCGTTAAGGGAAGGGAGAAAGAACCAAAGACGATAGTTATTATTATCAACCGCACAATTCGTATCATAATTATTGTTTAGAAATTAAGTAAATAAGACTCACCACGGA
>CAZEDO010000014.1:35499-47048 GCA_964511085.1 uncultured Lentimicrobiaceae bacterium | reverse complement strand
TAGCTAAAATAGCTCAGGAATCCTACCTGTGCTGCTTTTACTGTTGACTCACGTCGTTTTTCTTTAATCAGAAAAGTGAAAGCTATAGCTGCTAGACCTGGTGCAAACGCAAGTATGAACAGCCATTTGTATTGCCCTGGGAAGAAAGCCAGGTAGAGCAATGCAATAAAGGGACCAATAGCAGCACCAGCAGTATCCAATGAGCGGTGGAACCCGAAGACTTTCCCTTTATTTTCGGGCGTGGTTTCGTCGCTGAGCATTGCGTCGCGTGCACCGGTGCGAATACCTTTTCCTATCCTGTCAGTTGTTCGGGCGAAAAATATCCACAATGGGTAAGTGAATGCAGCCATCATGGGTTTGGAAATTGCGCTTAATAAGTACCCCCATTTTACAAATGGGAGCCTATGCCCAAGCCGGTCTGATAAATTGCCGAAATATCCTTTACTCAAACCGGCAGTAGCTTCGGCAAAGCCTTCGAGAACTCCAATCAGAACTACAGAAAAACCAATTGTTTTCAGGTAAACCGGCATCACCGGGTACAACATTTCGCTGGCAATATCAGTAAAAAAACTAACCAACGACACCAGCAGTATGGTGCGTGTTATGATGCGTTTTTTTGTTGTACTATCTTTCATTTAGGAATTATCAGAGAATGCTGATTACCATTTTTTGAAAACAAAAAACACTGCGAGTACCATAAACCCAAAACCCACAAGGTAATTCCATTTGAGGCCTTCTTTGAGATAAAAAACGGAAAAGCTTGCAAACACAACAAGTGTAATCACTTCCTGCATAGTTTTTAGCTGTACTGTAGAATAGTTTATGCTCCCAATCCTGTTTGCAGGTACCATAAGGCAATATTCGAAAAAAGCTATACCCCAGCTAATAAGTACTACTTTCCATAGGGCCACTTCCCTGAACCGCAGGTGGCCATACCAGGCGAAGGTCATAAATACATTTGATGCAATGAGCAGGAGTACAGTTCTCACAGGTTGCAGAATTTGTTTTTGAATACGGCAAAATTAGCCGATTTTCCTCAACGTGCTTCGTGAAGATTCAGCTTGCGGAGTTTTGGAGAAAATCGTCCGGTGGCAGCAGCAATAATTAAGGTCATAGTTCCTCCAAAGATTACTGATGGAACCAGGCCTAATAATTTTGCTGCCAGACCTGATTCGAAAGATCCTATTTCGTTCGATGAACCTATAAAGATACTGTTAACGGAAGCAACGCGTCCACGCATATCATCCGGTGTGTAAAGTTGAATAATTGTAGAACGAATTATTACGCTCACATTATCAAACATTCCGCTCAAGGCAAGCATGGCGAGCGATAAATAGAAATTGCGGGAGATAGCAAACAGTATTATGCTGAAACCAAAACCTGCTACTGCAACAAGTAGATTAATACCAGCATGCCTGAGCGGTGGCCGGTAGGCAAGTATAAGTGCCATCAATACCGCACCGGCAGCTGGTGCTGCACGTAAGAAGCCAAGTCCCTGAGGACCTTCATTCAATACTTCGGCGGCAAAAACCGGTAGCATAGCCACTGCTCCGCCAAAAAGTACAGCGAACATATCAAGCGCCAGAGCACCCAGCAATACCTGATTCCCAAAGACGAAACGAATTCCGGTCGTCAGGCTTTCAACTAAACCTTCTTTAATTTCCCGGAGAGGAAGTGGTCGGTTGCGCATCTGCAGAAAAAAGATGAAGCTGGCAATTACAAATCCGATAACAGTGGCGTAAGCAGCTTCAATGCCGGCAAAACCATAAATCAGGCCTCCAAATGCAGGACCCGAAACAGCTGCGATATGCCAAACGGTGCTGTTCCAGGTGGATGAATTTGGGTAAAGTTCGCGGGGGACAATTTGAGCCATAAAGGCTGATTGTGCAGGGTAAAAGAATCCACGTGCAAAACCGGTTGCAAAGATTATAGCGTAGATTGAGAAAACCCCGGAACTCCATGCAGCAATTTTCAAATGCATGCTAAGCAGAAGTAAGGCAAAAGCCCCTATAAGGTAAGCAATAACTGTTACAAGTATAATTCGCCGCCGGTTCATACTATCTGCCACATGGCCGGCAAACAGGGCAACACTCAGAAAAGGAATAGCTTCTGCCAGGCCGATGAGACCGAGTGAAAACGGATCGTGCGTGATTTTGTAAACCTGCCATCCTACAATAACTGATTGCATCTGAATGCCAAAAGTGAGCAGGAACCTGGCCAGGATGAACATCCGGAAGTCCTTAATGCGCAAAACGGCATAAGCATCGTGTTCTCCTGCAGCTACTCTGGCAAACATAGGAAGGTTCAGTTATAAGTAGGCAGGAAGGAATAGTTTTTTCCGTAATTCATCATCTGGCCTGTGTAATCCTGAGGATATTCAACTTTAACATCTGTGATTTTGTCACCATCCATTACCGGAGTGAAAACAGGATTCATAAAACCTCCGTAAGGTGCAACATTCAATTTGCCAAAACGTTCCAGAACTTCCTTGAGAAGGTTCTGATCCACCACAACACCATAATTTTCAACAAGAGCCTTCCCGGCGGCAAAGTCGCCTTCTGACTTAATTCGCTGCATTTCAGCAAGCAAATCGCCAAATAATTTTCTAAGTTTATCGTAATCATTCACTTTAAAATAGGTTTTGCCTTCTGCGGTCACTTTTTCGATTACGCGATCTTCAGCCCCTTTCTGCATACACCATTTGGCAATTAGCTGGCGGTTACGCATGTGAGCCTGCTCTATTGACTTTCCCGGTTCTATTCTGGTAAGTTGCACCATAAGACCATTTCTGATATAGCTTCCATATTCTGCCTTGGCAACATCAAGTGTCGGGATAAGGCCAATTTCTACCATTTTTGGATCCATCAGAAAATAAAGTGCAAAGAGGTCGGCACGTGCTTCTTCCAGGGTTGAAGAGTAATTTTTAAGTGCCTCGCTGCTGGTGCCCGGTAACAATTGTCCTGAGCCATGGCCAAGGCATTCGTGAAGGTCGGTATGTAAATTATTTGCGAGATAGCCATATTTTCGGGAAAGTTCGCGTTCAGCTTCTGTGAGCGTGAATTCCTCAAGGACTCCATTGCCAAGAGTTGCCTTGTCGTAAGCATAGGTAATATTTTCGATAGTAACTGATTTTGATCCATGCTCTTTCCGAATCCAATCCGCGTTTGGCAGGTTAATCCCAATAGGAGTTGAAGGATAACAATCGCCAGCCAGTTGTGCAACAGTAATAACTTTTGCGGTGACTCCTTTTACTTTTGTTTTCCGGAACTTCAGGTCGATAGGCGCATGATCTTCAAACCATTGGGCATTATCACTGATAATAGTACTACGTTTTGTGCCTTCCATATCTTTGAAATTTACCACTGACTCCCAGGTTGCCTTACGCCCGAGCGGGTCTTCATAGTTTTCGATAAAACCATTCACAACATCAATATTACTCTCCAGATCCTTAACCCACATCACATTGTAATCGTCCCAGGTTTTGAGGCTGCCGGATTTATAATAAGATATGAGTTTTTCCAGAACTGCCTTTTGAGTTTCGTTTTCAGCTACAGTTGCAGCCTTATTAAGCCATAAAACAATTTGTTCGATCGCCGGGGAATATAAACCACCGACTTTATATGTCTGCTCAACAAGAATGCCGTTTTCTTTAACCAATTTTGAGTTTAGCCCAATCGAAAGAGGCTCTGACGGAATAGGCTGCTTCATACTTGCATAAAAGGAATCTGCTTCATTCTGGTTAACTCCGCTATAAAAGTTAACAGATGAATTCAAGACCATGTCTTTCGAATCATCAAGGTAAACTTTTTTCGGAGCAATAGCTGGGTCATAAATGACAGGAGTGAGTTGCGCAATCAGATCTTCAGTAGTTTTTCCCTTTCGCACTGGTAATTTAGCCGGGTCAGAATTGCGCACCAGTTCTGCAAAGTATTCCTTTGGACATTCGGGCAGGAATTTTTCCGAACCATAATGATGATGGATTCCATTGGAAAACCATACCCGCTTAGTATAAACCATGAATTTGGCAAAATCCGGTGAATTCCTGTCGCCTTTGTAACTGTCAACAATACCATCCAGCGTCCTGCGAATGGCCAGGTTGTATTTATAGTTCTGGTCGAAAATAATATCTCGTCCGCAAAGGGCAGCCTGGCTCAGGTAATAAATGAGTTCCTTCTGCTTGAGTGATAAATTCTCAAAACCGGGTACCTGGTAGCGTATTATTTTCAGATCCGCAAATTGTTCTACCAGATATACAAAGTCATCTTTCGCTAATGCAGAGGTTTCAGTAGGTTTTTGTTTGCACGAAAGCAGGATTGAACTCATGATAATTACAGATAAAAAGGTGCGAAATTTCATTGTTTTGTATTTGAAGATATGTATAGATGGAATGTCTGAGATTTTTACTATTAATGATATGTTAGCTTGTCCGGTTACTGTTTGGATCCCAGGTTTACAATAGCTTCTCCATTCCAGAAAGGAATAGCCTCTGATGTGTTTAATTCGAAGCAATATGGCAATTGTTCAGTAAGTCCAAGTTTTCCGAGCCTTTGGTAATGTGAGGCTTTTTGTATATATCCTAAGAGGTCAATCTTTGCAACATTCCAGAGATCATAAGCGGCAAAGGATGCATCGCTGTTCATCCGGTAACTGCCAGTTTTCATCAGTTCCAGAGTAAGAGCTCCTGCACAGATGGCATCTTCGGAACAAAAAGTGTTTTTCCAGCCCGAACAAAGAATAACTACGTTTTTATGTTGTTTCACAATCCATCCGGCAATAGCACTCAGGTTTGAGAAGGCAGCTAAAGCAACAGCATTACTGACTTTCGCCATTTCGATGGCTTGCGTGCCATTCGTAGTGGTGTAGGCAATTGTGCTGCCGCGAACAAGGGGCGATTTGAATTCGATGGGTGAGTTGCCAAAATCTGCAAAATCTATTTTTGAACCATCGCGCTCGCCGGCAACCAGGTATCCTTTTTGCTTATAATTACGCGCTTCCTCAACTTTTGCTAATGGTATTATTGCTTCAGCACCATTATCAAAGGCTGCACAAAATGATGTTGTAGCGCGCAGAACATCAATAATTACAACAATGAAATCATGTTCGGTGATTTTATATCCGAACAAAGCAGGCGAGAAACAGACTTCAATTGTATTACCGGATATCTCAGTCATATTGAATTATGCTTTGCAGATATATTATGCATGAAAATGAAGATACCGTCGAAAAAATGAATTGTAAGAACAGGTAATAAACTTATCATTTACTGCCTAATCCTGCCGATAGAATGGAAACTTAACAACTTTGGCTTTTAACGCTTTATCACGGATGCTAATATAAATCTCGCTTCCTTCCTTGCTGAGCTCAGCGGGAACATAACCCATCCCAACAGCTTTTTTTATTGAAGGTCCCATCGTTCCTGATGTAACCACTCCAATCTTTTTGCCTGAAGCATCAACAATGTCATAGCCATGGCGTGGAATACCTTTATCTATAAGTTCAAAACCAACCAGCTTGCGATTAATTCCTTCCTTTTTCTGGCGTTGTAATTCCGCTTTATTGATGAACTCTTTTTCGTCGGTGAATTTTGTAATCCAACCTAGTCCGGCTTCAATAGGTGATGTAGTATCATCAATATCATTGCCATACAGGCAGAACCCCATTTCGAGCCTTAACGTATCGCGTGCCCCAAGTCCGATTGGTTTAATTCCGAATTCGGCACCGGCTTCAAAAACTGCTTTCCAGATATGTTCTGCATCCTTGTTGGCAAAATATATTTCACAACCTCCGGAGCCGGTATATCCTGTTGTTGAAAAGATTACATCATTAATGCCGGCAAAAGTGACTTTCTTGAAGGTGTAATATTCCATATCAACGACAGGTGTATCCGTAAGTTTCTGCATTGCCTTGAGAGCCAGCGGGCCTTGGATAGCTAATTGAGAAATTTCGTCCGACGCATTATAAAGCGTGGCTCCGAATTTGTTTTGCTTATTAACCCATTCCCAGTCCTTGTCGATGTTGGCAGCGTTAACAACAAGTAAATAAGTTGTTTCATCAACCCTGTAAACGAGCAGGTCATCAACAATGCCACCCTTTTCTATCGGGAAACATGAATACTGCACTTTACCATCAACCAGTTTTGATGCGTCATTTGAAGTGACCCATTGCACGAAATTCAATGCCTGTAGTCCTTTTACCCAGAATTCGCCCATGTGCGAGACGTCAAAAACACCAACGCCATTTCTGACTGTTTCATGTTCAGCGGATACGCCTTCATATTGAACTGGCATGTAAAAACCAGCAAAAGGAACCATTTTGCCACCTATTGATTCGTGAATCTTTGTAAATGCAGTATATTTCATAGGACAGAAGTATTATTATATTTGCAGGCAAATGTAAAGAATTGGCATGTGTAATAAAACAAAGTTCAAGGTAAAGTTTTCCTTTTTTGAATTTAAATCGAAAGAATAATAATTATTTTTAAAAGCGATGCTGTTTTTAACAAAATAGCAGTATATTTGTGGCTCATCCAACGTTTCCTTATTTCACTGCATATTCGTTCAGTATTTACCAAGCTTTTATAAGTACAATATCTAATTGCCGGTTTATCCGAGCTCTATAGCGTATATCCTATTTTCCAACACTTACATTTTGACACTAAAAAACCTTACATCATGTATGATTTGAATGGGCTCAATGAAAAATTACTCACTGAGCTTAAAGACATTGCCCGCCAATTAGCCATACCGAAATTCGAGGCTCTCAAAAAACAGGATCTGGTTTATCAGATCCTAGATCATCAGGCATCGAACCCACCGGTAGAGATACTCAATGAAGAAAAAAAGAGTATTCGTAAACCTTTTAAAGAGAAACGCAAACGTGTTTCCTCCGACATTCCCGAAAATAATCCTCATCCGAAAGTGAGCAAACAAGGACGATGGGAAAAAGTTAAACTTGATGTGAAGTCCGATGCTGATATCCGCGAAAGCGTTCCTCTTAAACCCACTGAGCCACGGGAAAGGCAACCTGAGTTGTTTCGGAAAATAATCAACGAAGAAGCTATTCAATTCAGTAATCTTCCAATTATAGAAGACGAAGTTGAACCTGAAGAAGTTGTTGCTGTTTCTGAAGTTGTTGAAACTGTACCAGTTTCAGGCAATGCAGATGCCGAACAGGTTTCTGATATTCCACGACTATCCAATGGAGAGGCTTTTAACCGCGAAGCTCTGCAGCGTCCTCGCAATCCAAATGAGCGCCGTCGCGACGAATATCTTTTTGAATTTGATGGAATTGTATCCAGCGAAGGCGTTCTGGAAATTATGCCAGATGGTTATGGATTCCTACGATCATCCGACTATAACTACCTGAATTCGCCGGATGATATTTATGTTTCCCAATCGCAGATCAAGCTTTTTGGACTAAAAACAGGTGATACAATTAAGGGGAGTATCCGTCCGCCAAAAGATGGAGAAAAGTATTTTCCTCTCATCAAGGTAGAATATATCAATGGCAAACTACCCGAAGATGTGCGGGACAGGATACCTTTCGATTATCTTACACCTTTGTTCCCTGAGAAAAAATTTAATATTACAGGTCATCCGGGCGCCAGTATTTCCACCCGGATTATTGATTTGTTTACGCCGATTGGTAAAGGACAGCGTGGCCTTATAGTAGCACAGCCTAAGACCGGAAAAACAGTCCTTTTAAAAGAAATAGCAAATGCTATTGCCTTCAACCATCCTGAGGCTTACCTTATAGTTCTGCTTATTGACGAACGCCCTGAAGAGGTTACCGATATGCAGAGAAGTGTTAACGCCGAAGTTATTTCTTCAACTTTCGACGAACCTGCAGATCGTCATGTGCGAATTGCCAATATCGTACTGGAAAAAGCTAAACGCCTTACAGAATGTGGTCACGACGTTGTTATACTACTCGATTCGATCACCCGACTGGCAAGGGCATATAATACGGTGTCGCCCGCATCTGGTAAAGTTCTTTCAGGTGGAGTTGAAGCTAATGCCCTCCATAAGCCAAAGCGTTTCTTTGGTGCTGCCCGCCAGATTGAAAACGGAGGTTCACTTACCATCATCTCAACAGCTCTTACTGATACTGGCTCTAAGATGGATGAAGTAATCTTTGAAGAATTCAAAGGAACCGGAAACATGGAGTTGCAGCTCGACCGGAAACTATCAAACAAAAGGATTTATCCGGCTATTGATATCGTTGCTTCGAGCACCCGCCGAGAAGATTTGCTTCTTGACAAGGAAACACTTCAGCGTATATGGATTTTAAGAAATCACCTTGCCGATATGAATCCTTTGGAAGCAATGGAATTTCTGACCAGCCGGATGAAATACACAATGAATAACGAGGAATTCCTCATTTCCATGAATGGATAAGTTAAACTTATAATTACTTGAAAAAGCAGCGCTCCTTTTCTGGAAGCGCTGCTTTTTTTTGTAAGGGGTGGTATAGGAACTGGTATGAATTAATGAACATGGAAGCTAAATCTTAGACCAGATGAGTTATTACTCATCTCCGGGATGAGGCGGCGGACCATTTTTACGGTTTCCCCTGATTTGCCCAAGTAGTTCTTCCTGGAACCTGCGTTCAGCTTCATAGAGCTTAAGTACTTTTTTGATGGGCAAAGTTGATTTGAATTTCAAATGGTATTCCTTACGGAGATCCAATAACTTCTGCGACTGTATAAGCTGGTTATCGGCAAGATCGGCCGCCTCCTTGTCAGTAACATCATCAATTTTTTTATTGCTTAGTTCTGTATTCGTACGGAACGACTCTCGCAAGGCTTTGCGTTTAGCATCAAACTCGTTGTAAACCGGCCAGAAAACCTGCGCTTCCTGAGGAGAGAGGTCAAGCTCTTTAGTGATAAAAGCGATTTTCTGTGCTTCAATCTGTCCATGACGATGCTGCATTCCTCTTCCAGGTTGTGCACCGGCATTAATAGTAGCAAACAACAGAAGAGTTGCGCCAATACTGGTAATCATATGCGATATTTTCATGATAAATGTATTTGCGTTATAGTTCTGTAATTAAATCGGTGTCGTAATTCTCATCCAGAAGATATTGAATCTTTTCTTCGGTTGTTATTCCATTTGTATCAGTGCTGTTCAATGCATTACTCATGGATTTAAAATCAATTTGTGCTTCATCATTTTCAGTAACAGACGCTTCTTGGATCAAGAGTGCTTCGTCAGCATAAGTTGGATCATATTCAATTGAATGGTAAGTTGCTGCAATGGAATCTGAAGCATCAGTTTTGATTGCCAGGTTAGAAGGTTGCCTGATAAAAAAGAATAGTGCAACAGACGCTGCTACGGCAAGAGGAATCCATGCACGTCTCAATAAAATTGAGTATTTCGGATTAACCTCTATTTCCCTTTGCTTTAAATCAATTCTGGCCATGACCCGTTGAGGTAACTCGTCAAAATATCCATCCGGAACAATAAAAGGTTCTGATTGTCGGGCTATTTCATTACTTGCCTCTTGAGCAGGTTGTTTGACCTGATCAGGATGCTTTCGGGAATTTTGATTTTTCTTCATCTTTACGGAGTTAAAGTTGCCGCCCTTAATACATGGATTGATGTAACCTTTAAAAGTTTAATGGGTAGTCACAAATTCTTCTACTTTTTTCGCTGCGATATGGTATGATGCTTTAAGGGCTCCAACAGAAGTGCCCAGTACATCTGACATTTCATCATAACTCAACTCATTATAATACCTCATATTAAAAACAATCCGTTGTTTATCAGGCAACTTGAGTATTGCTTGCTGAAGTTTAACCTGAATTTCATCTCCGGAAAAGAAATTGTCATCGAATAATCCCTGCTCCAGCTTGCTTTCCAAACCTGTAAGCGAAAGAAACATGCGTAGCCGCTTACTTTTCAGGTGGCTCAGTGCTTCGTTAGTAGCAATCCGGTAAATCCAGGTGTATAGTTTTGAATCTTCGCGGAAAGAAGAGAGATTGTTCCATACTTTAATGAATGTATTCTGAACAATATCGTCGGCATCGTCATGGTATATTACCAGATGGCGCACGTGCCGGTAAATGCGTTCCTGAAATTGCCGCATCAGTAAATCGAAACCATAACGGTGTGTTTCTTCCTTGCTTAGCAAGTCGAGAAGTTGCTGGTCAGACATTTCTGCCATAACGATATGCTAATTTGTAAGCGTAAACGGCTGGCAAGACAATTCGGCCGGAAAATAAAATTTGGATTAAGCTTTACGAGCGATAGCGAGCAATGCAGCCTCAACGATATGTGGCGAGTCGAGGCCAAATTTTACCATAAGTTCTTCCGGAATTCCACTTTCGCCGAACTTATCATTCACAGCAACCATTTCCAAAGGTGATGGCCGAAATCTTGCCAATAGTTGAGCGATACTATCGCCCATTCCACCATTCATCATATGTTCTTCGGCTGTTACAACACACTTTGTCTTATTCACCGATTGTAAGATTGCTGCATCATCCAAAGGTTTAATTGTATGGATATTTATTATTTCAGCACTAATTCCTTTTGATTCAAGAATCTTTGCAGCTTCTAGGGCTGTCCATACCAAATGACCTGTAGCGAAAATAGAAACATCCTTGCCTTCGTTTAGTACCAAAGCTTTTCCAATTTCAAATGGCTGGTCTTCAGGGATAAAGACCGGAACTTTTGGTCTGCCGAACCTCAGGTAAACAGGTCCGGTATGCTTTGCAATAGCTATTGTAGCGGCTTTTGTCTGGTTATAATCGCAGGTATTGATAACAGTCATATTCGGAAGCATCTTCATGAGCCCGATATCTTCAAGAATCTGATGAGTGGCTCCATCTTCGCCAAGGGTGATTCCTGCATGCGAAGCGCATATTTTGACATTTTTGTTGGAATAGGCCACCGACTGCCTTATCTGGTCATAAACTCTGCCGGTTGAAAAATTAGCAAATGTACCTGTAAATGGTATTTTTCCGCCAATGGTAAGCCCTGCAGCTATTCCAATCATATTAGCCTCAGCAATTCCAACCTGGAAAAAGCGATTTGGGAAAGCTTCAACAAATGCTTCCATCTTAAGCGATCCGATCAGATCTGCGCATAATGCGACAACTTCGGGATTACTATGCCCCAATTCAAGCAATCCGGCTCCAAAACCAGATCGTGTGTCTTTCATTCCTAATGCAGGGTATTTCTCAGTCATAGTAGGTTAAAATTATTTCAATCATTAAATATTTTTACGTCAGTAGTCATTCCAGGCTGAATGGTAAAACGGTTCTCAACCGTATAAAGTGAGCGTTTCATGCTTTTTGAACGGTACACAACACGGTAATTACCTGGTTGAAGAATAAGTGTTTCCTGTGGCAGATTTTCACGAAGTTCATAAACCCAGACCAGTTTGCTGTTTTGCTCGGCATAAAGGCTGCCATACCCGGCAAATGATTTGCGTATAACTACAATTCCAGGTTGCGGTATTTCGATAGTAGTAGTATGACTTTGCTTCACATCCACGTCGTTAATATACAACCTGGGCAGGGATAACACTTCAAGGTCATATTTGCC
>CAZEDO010000014.1:0-35399 GCA_964511085.1 uncultured Lentimicrobiaceae bacterium | reverse complement strand
ACTAAAGTATCAGGAAGACCTTTATTATTAAGTGTATGTATGAAGTTGTATTTAGGCAGTCCTGAGAAGTTATCATAAAAGGTTAAATTAACATTGGTTTCGCTGGGATGCCCATAGGAATCAAGTAGGTTTACCTGAACAGTTGTTGAGTTTAATGCCTGTGAAATAACCGTTGTTAATGCCTGGCTGAACGCTTTTTCACTGGATGCGTCATAGTAGGTTCCGACACAGTGAAAAGCATCAGAGAAATTTCGCCCAATGCCTATGATAAAAGGCTTCAGAACAATTCCTTTTTTCTGAAGGTCAAGAGAAACAGCACAAGGGTCTCCATCACATTCTTCAATACCATCTGTAATTAATACAATAATATTGCGGCAATTATCACAGGGAGGGAAATCACCTCCAGCCTGTTCCATTGCGAATGCAATAGGTGTTGTGCCTTTTGGGATAAGGGTTTTTAATACATTTTTGATTTCTTTGAAGTTGCCTTTGCTGAACGGAACTTCGAGCCGTGTGTCATTACAATCCTGAGGAGGGAAAGGTTTCTGATGGCCATAAACACGTAAAGCCAATTCCAGGTTTGGAGCATCTGCAAGGCTGTCCAGCAGATTAACCATAAGTTTCTTGGCGATATTAATTTTAATGTCGCTCTGCCACTTGCCATACATACTTTGTGAAGCGTCAAAAATAAAAAGGATTCGCGTAAGTGGCGGTGGTTTTACTTTTGGGTGTTCCTCCTGTGCTGTGGATGTCAAAGCACACAGCAAAAGGCCGAAGAACCATGTGAATGAAAGGAGTTTTCTGATCAACCTAAGTTTGTGTTATTCAAAGTGTTTGATAATAAGAGTATATTAAATTTTACAGTTAATAGTCACCAAGTGTTTCTTTCAGCTGCCCAAGGGCAAGACCCAACTGCTCATCATTTGGAGGAGTCCCATGCCAACGGTGATTGTTTAGCATAAAATCTACACCATGTCCCATTTCTGTGTTCATGAGTATAACGATAGGCTTGCCTTTTTTAGTATGGTTGCGGGCAACATCAAGCGTAGTAACAACTTCAACAGTATTATTACCATTCATCTGAAGCACTTCCCACCCAAACGCTTTCCATTTGGCTTTGAGGTCTCCCAGGGGCATTACTTTGTCAACTGGTCCGTCAATTTGCTGACCATTGTAATCGATTGTCGCGATAAGGTTATCCACCTGCTTTCCTGCAGCATACATGGCAGCTTCCCAAATCTGGCCTTCCTGGAGTTCTCCATCACCATGAAGCGTGTAAATAATTCCGGAATCACTGTTCAGCTTCTTTGCTTCGGCAGCACCTATGCCAACAGAAAGACCTTGCCCCAAGGAACCAGAAGCTATCCTTACTCCGGGAATTCCTTCGGCGGTGGCCGGGTGGCCTTGCAACCTTGTACCTAATTTACGAAATGTTGCCAACTCTTCTGTCCCAAAATACCCCGCATGCGCCAGCACGCTATACCAGGCAGCCGACAAATGACCATTAGAAAGGAAGAACAGGTCTTCCCCGTGACCATCCATAATGAAATGCTTTGGATCATATTTCATTACCTGAAAATAAAGAACTGCCAGAAAATCGGCAGTGCCAAGGGAAGCACCCGGATGCCCTGATTGAACTGCATGAATCATACGGAGAACATCACGTCTTACCTGGCTTGCTATCGCTTCCAGCTTTGCATAAGTAGGCATAAGCAAATTATTTTTATCAAAAATAGATCATTTAGGCAAGTTTAAAATGAATTGTTAATAATTTTGGAGAAGTTTTAATTTCAAAATTTCTACCTTATGTAGTTCTATTATCGTATTTTGGCATTGTCGGAAATTCCAGCTTGATATACATACCTCTTTAATATTTCAAATGATCTATAACTTTCGCCGAACAATAGTTCTCGTTTCTCTCTTTACTTTCATTTATTCATCTTCTAACGCGCAAATTAATATAGGTGATACAACTTTTGCTGAAAGGCATTGGGTCGATTCTGTATTCAATAAGTTAAGCACAGATGAACGCATCGCCCAGCTTATGATAGTTAGAGGTAAAGCAAATGGTGATACAGCCATGATACGTTATGTTGCCGACCTGGTTAAATATTACAATATTGGAGGCATTTGCTTCTTTAAGGGAGGTCCTGTAAAGCAGGCACAAGTAACAAACCAATATCAGCGACTGGCAAGGACACCTTTGCTTATCACTATTGATGGAGAATGGGGACTCGGTATGCGTCTGGACAGTACAATTTCCTTTGCACGGCAGATGACACTTGGAGCAATGGCCGACAGGCAAAAGATATACAGTATGGGTGCCGAAATTGCCAGGCAATGCAAGCGAATGGGAATTCACATCGATTTTGCCCCTGTAGTTGATATAAATAGTAATCCTCTAAATCCTGTTATCAACATCCGTTCGTTCGGAGAGAATAAGGAGGATGTGGCCATGAAGAGCCTTCAATATCTTAAAGGATTACAGGATAATAGTGTGATGGCAGTTGCAAAGCATTTCCCTGGTCATGGTGATGCAGGAACCGATTCGCATATTACTCTGCCCGTAATCAACCATTCTGCAACAGCACTCGATACGCTTGATCTGTATCCTTTTCGAAAAGTAATAGAAGCTGATATTGGCGGAGTGATGGTAGGACATCTGTATGTTCCTTCACTTGACTCTACTCCAGGTTTGCCATCAACCCTGTCGCACAGAATAGTGAGCGATCTTTTACGATACAAAATGGGATTTAGCGGAATAGTCTTCACCGATGCTATGGATATGGGAGGCGTTGCTGATTATACCGAACCTGGAAAGACCGAGGTTATGGCATTAGCTGCCGGGAATGACATATTGCTTTTGCCGGAAGATGTTCAAAGTACTATTTGCGAAATCCGGGCAGCTATTGACAGTAATAAGATATCTAATGCCTTAATAGATATGAAGTGTAAGAGGGTTCTTCATCTGAAATACCGGTTAGGACTTTGGAAGCCACAGGTTGTTGTATTGGAAAATTTGGTTGCTGATCTTAACCCTCAGGCAGCAATTCAGCTAAACCGCGATCTTTATAATTCAGCTGTTACATTGTTACGAAACACAAACGACTTGCTGCCACTCAAAAACCTTGATACCTTAAGAATCGCATCACTGGTGATTGGCGACACTTCGCAGAATGCTTTTCAAGGCAGACTTGGGTCTTATGCCCCTATCGACAAGTATTCCTTACCATATTCGGCATCACCGAACCTACAAGCGCAGATGCTATTAAAATTAAAAAAATACAATCTCGTTATAGTTGGCATAGTAAATACGCATCCTTCGCCAACCAGGAACTTTGGTATTCCAAAACAAACTATCGTTTTTATCGATTCTTTACAGGAGAAAAATGATATAGTTCTGGATTTATTCGGATTACCCTATGCGCTTAATTACATTGATTGTGGAGATAGAATAAAAGGAATAATAGTTTCATATCAGGATAATCCTATTGTGCATGATGTATCGGCTCAGATAATTATGGGGGGTATGCAGGCTTCGGGTCGATTACCGGTTAACGCAACTTCAGAATTCAGATTGAATGACGGGATTTCTACCGGTCAGCCGATCCGCCTGGCTTATGCTTCTCCGGAAGCTCTTGGTATTTGTTCATCTGAATTTGCGGCAATAGATAGCCTGGCGGTTTATGGGATACGGCAGAAAGCTTATCCCGGTTGCCAGATTCTTGTAGCAAAAAATGGCGTGGTCATTTATAATAAAGCTTTTGGAAACCATACATACTCAAATGAGTTACCGGTCAGGCTGAATGATCTTTTTGATCTGGCTTCTATCACCAAAGTTGCCTCTACAACACTTGCTGTGATGCACCTTCACGATATGGGGAAAATTGATCCATGGAAGAAACTCTCCAAATACCTCGATTACCTGAGTGGTTCCAATAAAGACCGGATGACTGTGCGTGAAGTAATGGCCCACCAGGCAGGACTACAGCCATGGATACCTTTTTATAGGCGCACACTCCATAACGGCGTTCCTGATACAGCAATCTATAAATTCTTTTATTCAGTTGGTTTCCCTGATAAAGTGGCTGACAGGCTTTATATCCGTAAGGGATACCATGAAGTTATTTTTGATTCAATCGTAAAATCACCTTTGCTAGCAACAACAGAGTATAAATATAGCGATCTTGATTTCCTGCTGATGGGTGATGCTGTGGAGCAGGTGTCTGGCAAGCCACTGAATAAATTTATGGATGAGTTTCTATATAAACCAATGGGGCTTCCAACAATGGGTTACTATCCGCGGAGGAAATTTGGCGTAAATTCTATTGCTCCCACCGAAAATGACACCATATTCAGAAAGCAGGTGATACACGGTGATGTTCACGACCCGTCTGCAGCAATGCTAGGCGGGGTAGCAGGTCATGCTGGATTATTTTCAAATGCAGGTGACCTTGCAGCACTTATGCAGATGTTGCTCTGGAAAGGCGAATATGGCGGAAAACGATACATCACCCCCGCAACTGTGGAAGAATTCACGCGTGTTCAATTCCCGCAGAATGGTAACCGACGGGGCTTGGGATTTGATAAACCTGCATTGATCAAAGGGCAGGACGGACCAACCTGTTCTGAGGCATCCACTTCAAGCTATGGGCATTCCGGATTTACAGGTACTTTTGTATGGGCCGATCCGGAGGAGCAACTTGTATATGTTTTTCTCTCCAATCGCGTATATCCTGATGCTGAAAACACAAAACTTGCTAAACTGAATATTCGTACAGATATTCAACATGTGATATATAAAGCGATTTCTGTCAGCAAAGAAAAAAAAGTGGAGTGAGTGTACAAAGTTTCCAACTAACTTTGTCGCGGATTTCGCGGATTACACTGAATATAAATTGTTGCTGTGTTACCTGTGTATAAAATCTCAAATAGAATTTATTAACTAAATCGATATACAATGGCAACAATCACTTTAGGAGGGAATCCTATCAATACGATTGGAAATCTACCTGCAATAGGTGCGAAAGCTCCTGATTTCAAACTGACTAAGACTGACCTTTCCGAGCTTACACTCGGCGAACTGGCCGGCAAACGTGTTGTATTGAACATTTTCCCAAGCCTGGATACCGACATATGTGCAGCATCGGTAAGGGAATTTAATGCCGGGGTATCAGGATTGAAGAATACAGTTGTAGTTTGTGCATCCCGCGATCTTCCTTTTGCCCATAAACGTTTTTGTGTGGCCGAAGGATTGGAAAATGTTATCTCTGCTTCTGAACTTCGCGACTGTCACTTTGGGAAAGATTATGGAGTGCGTATTATTGATGGTCCTTTTTCGGGACTCGCATCCCGAGCAGTAGTTGTGATTGACGAAAAAGGAACAGTTCTTTATTCCGAACAGGTTCCCGAAATTGCTCAGGAGCCAAATTATGAAGAAGCATTAAAGGTTCTACGTTAAGGAAAAACTGCTATCTTTGCAGTCCTTCGCGGATGTGTCGTAATTGGTAGCCGAGCCAGACTTAGGATCTGGTGCCGTAAGGCGTGGGGGTTCGAGTCCCTTCATCCGCACTAAACAAAAAAGCCTGTGATCAGTTGGTCTCAGGCTTTTTTTTATCCCTACTTATTGAAAAAGTTGAAAGCCTCGAAATGCTGTAAAGTCGTGTTATTAGAACATAATATCACTTAAACATTATTATGTTACTTTAAATTATCCGGAAACACTTTTCGGAATTTCTCCACTTTGGGCGCGACAACATAGCTGCAGTAAGGCGCATCTTTGTTGTTGTCAAAATAATCCTGATGGTAATCTTCGGCTTTGTAAAAGTACTTTAAAGAAATAATCTCTGTTACCACTGGTTTGCCAAATGTGTTTTCCTTATTCAGTTTAGCCTTGTAAATCAAGGCTAATTCGCGCTGGCGAATTGTAGTATAAAAGATTACTGAACGATATTGTGTTCCTACATCATTACCCTGCCGGTTGAGGGTTGTTGGATCGTGAACTGACCAGAAGATCTCAAGTAGTTTGTTAAAGCTTATTACAGTCGGATCATAAACAATCTGGCAAACTTCGGCATGGCCTGTATTGCCGGTGCATACCTGCTTATAGCTGGGGTTTTCAATGCTTCCGCCTGAATAGCCTGAAGTGACAGAGAGTACTCCTTTTACTCCGGCATATATAGCTTCCACACACCAGAAACAACCACCCCCAAAAACAGCAGTATCGGAAGGAATTGATATATCGGCTTGTTTATCCATAGTTTTAGTTTGTTTTGTTTGCGGCCTTGCACAGGAACTGATTGTAACGATAAGTATAGCAAACGCAATGAAATACTTAAGTGAATATCTCATAATAAGTAAAATGTTATGTAAGGTATAACAAAGGAATAGGTGATAAGTTTATTTTGTGACGAAAGTGATATAAAGAAATATCTCAAGTGATATAAAGAAATATCTCAAGATAAATGAATGCTCACTTGAAGAGAAAGAAAGATGTGATTGCTGATATTAAGATGGAAAATAATTTATAGATACTAAATAATTATTATAACAAAAAATAAGATAAATAAAACAGAAAAAATGAGAAATACATTAGAACATAAGATAAATAAAACAGGAAAACAGAAAAATAAAATCAATAAAAAGAAATATATAATAAAAGTAATGATAAATAATAAGTAAATTAAGATAATAAAAAAGTTAACTATGTAAATAAAGTATAAATGAAGAATAATATGATCAAATATAAAATAAATTAAATAGTATTGATGATAAATATATTGTAATGTAATATATTTGTAGTATATTTACAGCAGATTTATTCTTAGACGAAAAAGAGATGAACACAAACCAGGAAAACAAGTTTAGCATGTGGATGGTATTGCGGGATTTCCTGCTACAGAATACCGCGATTACTGACAAGTTACCAGGATTTGCTTTGTGGTCAGGTAAGTTGGCCGATAGTATAGACAAGTTACATAAGACAACAGCAATTCAGATAGCGCAGGTGAAAGGTGTGACTGAACGGAAGAATAAACTGGAAGAGGATTTGATGCTTAAATTGCTCGAATTGGCCGGTAAGGCGAGGGCTTATTCAGTCATGAACGGAAATTGGGTACTCGAAGGGAAGTTTAAAGTGAGTAGGCGGCAATTGAGGAACTTGCCTGATACATTGCTCATTGCAAAAGCGCAGAGTCTGATAAGTACGGCCAGGGAAGTGCAATCTGACGCTGCTGAATATGGCCTAACACCTGAACTCCTTGATCAGGCGCAGGGATTGACGGAGGCCTACACACAAGCCGTTCCCGAACCCAGGGCTGGAATTGACGAGCGGAAGCGGCAGACACTTGCAATAGCTAATGTTTTCATGGAAGGGGATGAGGTAGTGAAGGTTCTTGATGTGCTTGTGAGGATTGTGGAGTATACGGATCCTCCGTTTTACTCAGGTTACCGTAGTGTGCGAAAGATTATTAATACTGCAAGGCGGACCAGGGCTTTGCAGCTTTGGGTAAAGGACACCGCGAGGGGAAAGCCTTTACAGAATGCAAGTGTGAATTTTACAACTGCTATAGGTGAGGCAATGCTGAATAAGCAAAAGAGGACAGGAAAGAGTGGAAGCGTGATTATGAGGCATATGGCTCCCGGCGAATATACCTATGAAGTTGTGCTCGGTGGGTTCGTTACTGAGACCGGGAAGTTTTTGATTATCGCCCGTGAAATGACACGGGTAGTGGTGATGCTGAGGGCGGTGAAGAATGCGGTGTGATTTGAAAAAGTTTAACCACGGAGATACGGAGAGCACGGAGATTTTGAATTTAACGCAATAGACACAGTAGGACACGATAGAAAAATACAATAGTAAAAGCTATACCAAAAAAGAGATAGAATAAAGCATTTTTCTAAAAAGAAAATCCCAAATCCAAATCTCCAAATCCAAATTTCAAAGAAAAAAATAAAACATTGGTTTTAAAGGCACTGAAAAGCATGAGCTGGAAATTTGGGCCTTGAAATTTGAGATTTGCTTGCCTGCTGCAAGCAGGGAATTTGAACTGATAATGTACTAATTTATCCCGTTCGCAGTATAAGTGGCCAATTTTACCTATTGTGGTTACAGAGAGTAATTGAAATTGGACTCTTTCACAATAGGAAAAGTCAACGATTTTCCCTTGCTTATAGTTAATTATAAATTAGTTGAAGCCAAAACGCTGTATTAAATTCATTGTTTGTAAAATAAATTCATGTAAAAGGATTAAAATTGGTTGAAATTTTTGTAATTTCATGCCGCAAAAGTTGTCGTTCCTGCTTTGCTTGTTCCCTGGCACTGCGAAAAGGTATTCTTTTTCAACTCAAAAACGTTGTATATAATACTCATAAACAATGTTTTAATGAGATTCATTGATAACTTCCCTACTGATTTAAGGCTTCCTGAAATCTAAAAAATAACACCGAAAACCATGAAAAAACTTTTTCTCATTTCTGTATTGTTGGTTTTCTGCCATAGCTTTGTTATTTCGCAGGGATGCCTGCCCGGTGGTATTACATTTTCAACACAGGCCCAGATCGATTCTTTCCAGGTTAATTATCCGGGCTGCACCAATATTGAAGGAGGAGTAACAATTAATGGTGACTCCATTTCAAATCTCTACGGTTTAGGTTTGGTAACTCACATCGGGGGAGACCTGTATATTGGTGGTGGGTATCCAGGGCCTCCTTATCACGAGAGTAATCCATTGCTTTTTAGTTTAGCAGGTCTGGAAGATTTGACTTTTATAGGAGGTAGCCTAACTTTTTATAATAGTGGTTGTTTGAACAGTATTGCCGCATTAGGTCATCTGACTCATCTTGGCGGATCTATTACTGTTAAAGCTAATTATGGCCTCCGCAATTTTGCAGGGCTTGAGGGCTTGACTTCCATCGGAGGAGGCATTTTTATTGGTGGAGATCGCTATGACGGTACTGGTATTTCCGATTTTACGGGACTGAACAACTTGACTTACACAGGGGGTACTATTCAAATACACAGCTGGGTTAGCAGTTTTGCCGGGCTTGAATCGTTGACTACATGCGGTGGTATAGCGATTTCCAAAACAGCCATAGTAAATTTCAATGGGCTGAATTCATTGACTACTTGCGGTAGTATTGCTATTGGCTGGGAAGGATCTTATAATGGCGGTGGCAATAGCAACTTTGTAAGTTTAGCTGGGCTGAATGCATTGACTTCATTAGGTGGGCTTTCTTTTTATGGCAATGGTGCTTTACACAGTTTAGCAGGGTTGGAAAACATAACATCACTCAATTGGCTTAGCATTCGTTCTTCAAGCTTGTACAATTTATCAGGTCTCAATGCCTTGACATCCATTAGTGGGGACTTTACAATCTATGGTCCCGGACTACCCGGTTTTTTAGGGTTGGAAAACCTAACATCCATTGGTGGAGACTTTTATATTGATGGTGAACCTTATGGCAGTTTATATGGGCTGGAAAATCAAACCCATTTCTATGCTGCCCTAACCACTTTGGCAGGGTTGGAAAATCTGATATCTATCGGTGGCGACTTTTCTATAAATAATGATCGTAATTTGACTAGTTTTTCCGGCTTAGAAAATCTTGCATCTATTGGTGGCGCCTTTTCTATAAATAGGGATAGTTATCGTTTGACAAGTTTTGCAGGACTTGAAAATCTGACCTCCATCGGTGGGGACTTTTCTAGTTATTGTTTTTACAGTTTAGTCGGGTTGGATAATCTATCCTATATCGGCGGGGACTTTTCTGTCAATGATTCTGGTTTGACAAGTTTTTTAGGAATAGAAAATCTGACATCAATTGGTGGCAACCTTTCAATTGAGTATGCTTACAATCTGAGTAGTTTATTAGGTTTAGAAAATCTGACTTCTATTGGTGGTGGGCTTAATATTAGTTATAATGAAGATTTGACTACCATGGCAGGAATAGAAAATCTGACATCCATTGGTGCCGGGCTTAGTATTGAGGATAACAGCGCACTAAGCACTTTATCAGGATTAATTGGTTTGGCTTCTGTTGGAGGTGACTTATTCATTTATAACAATGACAGTTTGACCAATTTATCGGGTTTGACCAATTTAACATCTATTAGTGGCAGTTGTACAATATGGGGCAACGACATGCTTACAAGTCTTTCAGGGCTTGATAACATTAACGCTGCATCTCTTGGAGACATTGCTATCACTGATAATATTTTATTATCAACCTGCCATGTCCATGGCATTTGCGAATATCTTGCTGCACCTGACGGGACGGTTGCGATATACGGCAATGCCAGCGGCTGTAGCGATCAGGATGAAGTGGTAGCGGCATGTGAAGCTGCTTACAAAACATTAAATCTTACCGTGCTTTTGCAGGGACTTTACAGAGGTAACGGGTTAATGTGCGCAGCAATGGATGCATCAGGTATTCATTGGGGAGTGGGGATAGCTGATAAAATAACCATTGAATTGCATGATATAAATAACTACTCAAATATCATATGGTCGGTGGGCGATGTGATCCTTAGTACTAGCGGGCACGCCAGTGTTATGCTTCCTTCAATTTACAACGGGTCATATTATTTAACAGTGAGACACCGCAATAGCATCAAAACCGTAAGTATGGATCCGGTATCATTTGCAGCGAATATTATCACTTACAACTTTGATTTACCATCGAAAGCATACGCAAATAATTTGCTTATGATGGTTGACGGGCGATGGGTAATTTACGGGGGTGATGTGAACCAGGATTTAATCGTGGACGCTACTGATATGCAAATTGTTGACAACGACGCGAATTATGCTACTTCGGGCTATCTGGATGATGATTGTAATGGCGATGGGCTGATGGACGGAGCTGATATGCAAATAATTGAAAATGTTGCTACTATGGCTATCCACGCTATCACCCCGTAATTATAACATAGGGAATTCGTTATTTTATGAATTCTAAACCTGTAAACCGCTCTGAGACTGAAAATCGCTATATTTATTACTCCAGGGATATTAAGGTTTGCCTGCTTGTATGTAATAGATTTGCGTAACGATTCCATTCCCCAATTCATAAAAAATCCTACCTTTGCACGCTCAAAGCTAATAGGGATAGATTGTACAATCTATCTGGAAATGAGCTGAGAGAACCAGTAATAAAACGAAAAATCAGAAGCATCGATGAAAGTTACACACGAAAGCACAGGCGAATTGACCGCCACTGTTAAAATTGAAGTAAGTCCTGGCGACTATAATGAGCAGGTGACTAAAGTACTGAAGGACTACCAGCGCAAAGCTAATGTGCCAGGGTTCAGGCCAGGGAAAGTGCCTTTTGGCATGATTAAAAAAATGTATGGTAGCGGCGTTTTTGCTGAGGAATTGAACAAGTTGCTTTCCGATTCGTTAAATAATTATATAACCGACAATCATATTGATATCCTTGGCCAGCCGCTGGCGAATGATGATCGTACACCTCAATTCGATGGCGACGAAGAAAAAAATCTGGAGTTCTACTTCGATCTTGGATTGATGCCCGAATTTAAGGTTGACATTTCAGAAAACACTGCTGTGGAGTACTGCAAAGTAATTGTTGACGATAAAATGGTAGAGAACTATATGGATGATATAGCCCGCCGCAACGGGATGCCAATCAATCCTGAAGTTTCAGAAGCTGCTGATATGTTGAAAGGTGAGTTTGCTGAAATAACAGAAGAAGGGCAACTGACCGAAAACGGGCATACCTGCACTAATTCGTTTTCGACGGATCAATTAATAGAGGATACGGAAAAAGCAAAATTCTTAGGATTAAAGGCTGGGGATAGTGTTGATTTCAATCCTTCAAAAGCTATCGGCAATGTTACGAATGTTGCTAAATTGCTTGATCTGGACAAAGCTGACGACGCACACCTGCAAGCTGATTACCGTTTTACACTTCAGGAAATTACACGCACAGAACCGGCTGCTATTAATCAGGAATTGTTTGATAAAGTC
The DNA here is from genome assembly GCA_964511085.1 of uncultured Lentimicrobiaceae bacterium. Taxonomy (GTDB): domain Bacteria; phylum Bacteroidota; class Bacteroidia; order Bacteroidales; family DASVHX01; genus DASVHX01. Next base: position 23,412 of record CAZEDO010000014.1, on the reverse strand, counting down.
TATCCCGAGGGAGAAGTAAAAAGCGTTGAAGAATTTCGCGAACGCATCCGCACTGAAGCTGGTGTAGCCTTTGAAGCTGATACCGATAAGCAATTTTTGAATGATGTTGTAAAAAAGTTGATAGAGGATTCGAAAATGGTGCTGCCGGTAGATTTCATGAAACGCTGGCTTTTTGATAACAACCAGGGCAAACTTACCCGCGAACAGATTGAGTCAGATTTTGACAATTTCGCCAATTCGATGAAATGGCAACTGATCGAGAACAAGATAATCAAAGAGCATGACGTTGTAGTTTCTGATCAGGAAATCAAGGATTATATCATAGGATATTTCAAACCGCGTAACTCAGAAGCGGAGATGGACCCTGAGATGGTTAAACGCTTCGATTCCATTGCTACCACAATCATGCAGAACAAGGAGGAGGTGCATAAGATAAACGATAAACTGTATGAACAAAAGCTCATTACATTATTAAAAAATTCACTTAAACTGGTAGAGAAAGAAGTCACTTACGAGGAATTTATTACCTTAGCTTCTGCAAACCATTAATACTTAGAACTATGACTGATAACGAATTTAGAAAATATGCCATTGGCCACCGTGGGATCAGCAGCCTGACGCTTGATCGGTACACTTCGGTTTACGGGAGCGGTTATATTTCCCCAACTATTATTGAGGAACGCCAGTTAAACATCGCTACAATGGATGTTTTTTCACGTTTGATGATGGACAGGATCATTTTCCTTGGTGTGCCGATTGATGATTATGTTGCAAATATAATACAGGCGCAGTTGCTGTTTCTGGAATCTGTTGATTCCAAACGTGACATACAGATTTACCTTAACACACCAGGCGGATCAGTTTACGCTGGCCTTGGAATATATGATACGATGCAGTATATCGGTCCTGATGTGGCTACTATCTGCACCGGTATGGCAGCATCTATGGGTGCTGTGTTGCTGTGTGCCGGCAAAGCAGGAAAACGCACTGCGCTAAAGCATTCACGCGTTCTTATTCACCAACCTATGGGCGGGGCAGAAGGCCAGGCATCGGATATTGAGATAACCACACGTGAAATCCTTAAGTTAAAAAAGGAACTTTATGAGATAATTGCATTGCACTCTAACCAGACATTCAAGAAAATTGAGAAAGACGCTGACCGCGATTATTGGATGACTGCAATTGAAGCTAAAGAATATGGCATGATTGATGAGATTTTGCAAAGAACCTGATGCGGGAAGGGGCAAGGGACAAAGGGACTATTGATTAAATTACAATTATGAACAAGAAAGAAGAACACTGTGCTTTTTGTGGCAGGCCTAAGAGAGATACCAATATGCTTATAGCTGGGCTGGAAGCTCATATATGCGATTATTGCATCGAACAGGCACGCGAAATACTCACAGAAGAACAGGTTCAAAAAAAAGGTAAGGAAGTCGGTAGGTTTGAAATCCCAAAACCTCAGGAAATTAAAACATACCTGGATCAATATGTGATAGGGCAGGAGGATGCAAAGCGGATTATTGCCGTGGCTGTATATAATCATTACAAGCGTATCAACCAGCCTGTTACAAAGAGTAAGGATGATGTGGAGATCGAAAAATCAAATATTATCCTTGTTGGCGAAACTGGTACCGGTAAAACACTTCTTGCACGGACTATTGCCAAAATGTTGCATGTTCCTTTTTGTATTGCTGATGCAACAGTACTTACAGAAGCCGGTTATGTTGGGGAAGATGTTGAGAGTATCCTCTCTCGTTTGCTCCAGGCTGCTGATTTTAATGTAGCTGCCGCCGAAAAAGGAATTGTATTTATTGATGAGATAGATAAAATATCGCGCAAAAGTGATAATCCTTCTATAACCCGCGATGTATCAGGCGAAGGTGTACAGCAGGCTTTGCTTAAATTGCTGGAGGGAGCTGACATCAACGTGCCACCGCAAGGTGGACGCAAGCATCCGGAGCAGAAAATGATTCAGGTGAACACACAAAATATTCTATTTATTTCCGGTGGTGCTTTTAATGGGATTGATAAGAAGATCGCTTCGCGGATGCGTACAAATATGGTTGGTTATTCTACTGATCGCGAAAGAGTGGAAATAGACAGGGAGAATATGTTGCAATACGTGGCACCCCAGGATCTTAAGAGCTATGGGCTTATACCCGAACTCGTCGGTCGTTTTCCGGTGGTTACATACCTTAGCCCGCTAGACCGGTCAACACTGATACGTATACTTACCGAGCCCAAAAATGCATTGGTCAAACAGTTCGTGAAATTGTTCGAAATGGACAATATTAAACTCGCTTTCAGCGATGAAGTTTTGGAGTATATAGTGGATATGGCTATTGATTATAAATTAGGGGCTCGCGGATTGCGTTCGATTCTTGAGTCTATTCTTACAGATGCAATGTTTGAACTTCCTGGAGAACAAGCACATTTTGAATTAGATATAACAAGATCCTACGCTGAAGAAAAACTAAAGAAGACTACGCTTTCCAGGCTGAAGGTAGCCTGATTTGTACTTCTTGAAATTATTAAGGTGACCGGGATGTCGCCTTTTTTTATTTTAGCAACAATACAAATGTCATGTTTTATGTTATAATGATTGGCATAATTATTGAAAAATACCTGTATGGATGAAATATCCAGGATTAGATATTTCAGAAACCGAAAATGACATTATACTCAATCTGGTGTATTTCATGTGACCTGTGAAAAAATAAATATTAACAGATGAACAAGTGGGCCATAATACTCTTTTCTTTTTTTTTACCCAGGCTTCAGGCTGTTGCCCAGCAGGTTACAGGAAAGGTACTGAGTGCTATAATAGTTGATGGTGATACTATTGCTATTGATGATCTTTCGGAGGTAAATATTTACAATAAAATGGCAACTCAGAGTTCTTCAGAGACCAGGCAATTCAGCAGATTAGCTAAGAATGTTAAGAAAGTTTATCCTTATGCCAAACTGGCTGGAATAAAATTCAATGAATACTCTGTTCTTTTGGCAGACGTTAAAAACGAAAAGGAAAAACGCAGAATGATGAAAAAGGCTGAAGATGAGCTTGAAGCACAGTTTGGTGAAGATCTGAAAGCTTTGACATTTTCGCAGGGGAAGATTTTGCTTAAACTTGTCGATCGGCAAACAGGTAATTCATCTTTTGATTTGGTTAAAGAATTTCGCGGCAAATTCGTTGCATTTTTCTGGCAATCTTTCGCGAGTTTATTCGGATATAACCTCAAAGTCCAATACGACCCATTAGGAGAGGATAAAGATATCGAGCTTATTGTATTGATGATCGAAAATGGTACGATCTAACCGATTAATTGCCAATTGACTGACTTCGGCAATTATTGATCTTGTATATTTCAGCACCTATTTACCCCGGCCCTGAGCAACGATCAAAACTGTGTAGATAAGAATTTTAAAATCCATGGCAAGGGACATGTTTTCGATATAAAGGATGTCGAATTTAAGTCTTTCAATCATTTGATCCACATTTTCGGCATACCCGTATTTCACCTGTCCCCATGATGTAATTCCAGGTTTAACCTTTTGAAGAAGGCGATAATGAGGAGCACGTTGAACAATTTGTTCAATAAAAAATTTGCGCTCCGGTCGCGGACCAACAAGTGACATATCACCTTTTAGTACAGTATAGAATTGTGGGATTTCATCGAGTCTGACTTTGCGCAGGAATTTTCCAAAAGGAGTAATCCTTGTATCGTCTTTTGATGAAAGCATTGGCCCTTCCTGTTCTGCATCCTGATACATGGAGCGAAACTTATGCATGATAAATGATTTTCCATGCAGGCCAATGCGCTCCTGCGAGTAAAGGAAAGATCCTTTTGAAGATAGTTTTACGCCAATTGCACAGATTATGTAGGCTGGCGAAAGAAGAATAAGGAACAGGATGGACGCAACAATATCGATCACTCGTTTTATTGATTGCTGCCAGGCAGGAAGCACATCAGGTGATATCTGTATTAGCGGTGCATTGAAAATAGAAGTAGTTCGTACGGTGCCTAACAGAAAATCCTGCATATCCGGAATGATTTTAATCAGAACATCGGTATCCTCAAGTTCGGTAATAATATTTTCAATGGTTTTATGTTCTGATCGTTCAGTTGCGATAATTACTTCTTCAACATTATGCTCTTTAAGCAATTGCTGAAGATTGCTGAAATGTCCTAGGTGGGGCAACAATTTACCGAGTTTGTAGCTTGGATAATCAACTGCGTGAACAAAACCCACAAATTTATTCCCGGAAGATTTTTCTTGATTTTCGATTTCGTTAAATATAGAAATAGCATTACCGTTGCTTCCAACTATAATTGTGTTAAAACCTATTAATTTGTTATGGATTCGATAGGCCGTGATGGAAGTTAGAGTTACCCTCAGAGCATACGTGATGAAAAACTGGAGGCTTAACAATACAATAAAGGATTGATAATAACTGCGGTATGTTGTTATTTCATCATCCAGGATGAGTGTAAAAAAGATAAAAATTACTCCAATAATAGTTATGAGCATTGTTTGACCAAGTTCGCGCATCCGGGCTTTTCGGTATATTTTGCGATAAGTTCCCATCATCATGTAAAGGAAAAGCCAAAATAATGGAATTAAGATAATGCCAAAGTAGAAATTTGGGTCTGCCAAAACATGGTTAATATTATCAGTTAACACCGGATAAGAAGGATGTTTCCGATACATGAAAAACAAACTCCACGCAAGTAAGGCAGTGATATAATCAGCTGCTACATATTTAAAAACCTGTAAATTTTTGTTCATGAAACTGTATTATAAATGAACAAGCTTAATATTGTCAATCAAAAATTCAGCTTCAGCAACATCACTTTCTTTAACTACCCCGAAAAAAATCTTAAAATTGATAGCGTCCTGATGATTAACTATTGCTGCAGTGAGATTAATATAAATTTTATTCCATTCTGTATTTCGATTAAGAACAAGTAATGGTTCCTGTATAGTTTTTAAGGCTGTATTTACAAAAAGACCTACCGTTACAGCATTGTTAGTCTTGTAGTTCATTTCCATAAACACATCATTTCCATTGAGAGGTAAAGTAAAAGCTTCATGAGTAACACACTCGAAAATACCTGAATCTGAGGAAACCACAGCTATTCCTGATGATGAATTGTATTCGCCAGCCTGATGAAAAACTTTTCCTACATCAGTAGTCCTTTGCAGTTTGAAAAAACTTCGTTTTGTTGTATCAAGACTGATTGTGCTTTGCTCAAAGTCCTCCTGCCAGGCAAATACAGTGTTGGAGGAATACTCTGTTTTAAGATCTTTCAATGTGTCGATGTTGCCGCGGACCAGATTTATCTCTTTTTCATAAGGAATATAAAAAGAATATGGCACCCGCGTGGCAGCAATGCCATTCATTTTGATGCCAGGGTAAATTTTTAATTGATGTTTACCCGCTTTAAGCACCGGTACTTTATAAAATGGAAGTTCAAATGCACCTATAAATTCATTGTCAATATATACCCAGGCATCAGTAATTTTTTGTGAGCGGGTTCCCTGTCCATCAACAACTTTAAGATATATAGATTCTGCTTTAATATATGAAGGAATATCTTCTTCCGAGCCTTTATCGCATGAATACGCTACCATGCAAATTACCAGAACTGTAATTAATCGAATGGCCTTTCCGGAAAAAAGAATCATACGCTCCCTGTGATAAAATTAGACCAATCTTTATTTAAGAAACGATCAATATTCAGGTTTATTGCCCCCGGAATCAGATAGTAAAAATAAAAATTGATTTAATTAACTTTACTGAGGGAGTTGTTTACTTTTTCGATAATGCGCCAGGCAATATCGAGTGCAAGATAGCCATCATTGAGGGTTACTGAAGGAGTGGAATTGGCCAGAATGGACTTTGCAAAGCTTTGTAATTCAGTCTGTATGGCATTCAAAGGAAAAATCTCTGGTTTGTCGAAGTAAATTTGCTTGGATCCTTTCCCGCCCGGGAGGTCAATTACCATCGACAAGGGATCGGGAACAATTCCTTCGAGATTCTTTAGGCGGATAATCTCTGTTTCTTTTTCCAGAAAATCGACAGCAATATATGCATCACGCTGAAAAAACCGGGATTTACGCATATTCTTCATGGAAATTCGGCTTGCCGTAAGGTTAGCAACACATCCATTGTCGAATTCCAGGCGGGCATTGGCAATATCAGGTGAATCGCTTACGATAGCAACTCCACTGGCATTAATCTTACGAATTCCTGATTTTACAACACTCAGCACAATATCGATGTCATGAATCATCAGGTCGAGGATCACAGGAACATCTGTACCCCTCGGATTAAATTGTGCAAGCCTGTGGGTTTCAATAAACATAGGATTCGAAAGGAAAGGTTGCGCTGCAAGGAATGCCGGGTTAAAACGTTCCACGTGGCCTACCTGCACTTTAACATTCGCTTCTGAAGCAATAGCGATAAGTTTCAAAGCTTCTTCCGGAGAAGTAACTACTGGTTTTTCGATAAAGACATGGCGGAATTTTTTAAGAGCAAGAGAGGCACAATCAAAATGAGATAAGGTAGGAGTTACAATATCAACCACATCTGCAGCTTCAATCAATTCCTCAATATTCGGAAAAAGCCTGACCCCAAATTCAGCCTCTACAAGGGCTGCATTCTCGGGATCACTATCATAGAATCCAATAAGTTCGAATTCAGGCGTAAGCTTAATACATTTTATATGAATTTTGCCTAAATGTCCGGCACCAAGGACTCCTATTTTGAGCATGAGATGATGATTTTTGTGCAAAAGTAATTTTTTTTGCCACAGCAGGAATGATTAATTTCGCCCAAAAATAAGGGCATTCAAAGGAAGCATTAACGAATGGAAGATACATTTCGGCACAAAGGTTTACGTCATAAATTAGTTGAAAGTCTTAGGCTTAAAGGGATTCATGATGAGAAGGTGCTGCAGGCAATGGAGGCGTTGCCACGGCACTATTTCTTCGATTCGTCTTTTCTGGAATTTGCCTATCAGGACAATCCATTTCCAATCGGGGCTGGGCAGACAATTTCACAGCCATATACTGTTGCCTTCCAAACTGAGCTTTTGGAGCTTAAGCCAGGTGATAAGGTTTTGGAAATTGGCACTGGATCAGGTTATCAGGCATGCATACTATACGAGCTTGGTGCCAAAGTATTTTCAATTGAACGACAGAAATTACTTTTCGATAAAGCAAAGTTATTCCTCCCCAAACTAGGCTACCGTATTAAAACCTTTTATGGTGATGGTTACCTGGGACTTCCGGCTTTTGCTCCATTCGATAAAATAATTATAACTGCAGGAGCTCCGTATATTCCAGAACCTCTGGTTGCACAGTTAAAAATAGGAGGAATCCTGGTAGCTCCAATTGGGAATACTGACGTTCAGGAAATGACGACCCTGGTAAAACTATCTGAAACGTCCACCCGGATAAGAAGTCATGGAAAATTTAAATTCGTACCAATGCTCACTGATAAAGCTATTGATAAGTAATTTGTCACAAGTAAGTAATTGTTCAGTTATTTCTAAAACTGTACAATTATACCCAATGTTGGGAGCACTGTCCCTGATTCATTATTAATTCTCTTTAATTTATAACGGCTGGAATCAAGAGGGTCTGTGATTGGAATGCCAGTTGCATCCCTTTCCTGAAGTAGGTTATCAGGCTGATTAGCTTTAAAATTATAGAGGTTCTGTATATCAGCATAAAAATTGAGGGACCATTTGTTGAAGAAATATTCTTTGTCAATTCTAATGTCGAGCTGATGAAAGCTTTTAAGGCGCAGCGAATTGAACCGGGCATAATCCAGGTAGCCCCTTCCTCGTATATCCCAGGCTTTCTTAAGGGAGGATCGTTGCAAATCGTAAGGGGTGTAAGGTGCACCACCAATATAACGCCATTTTATACCAGCATTCCAGTTTCGTTTGAAAGCATGAGAAGCTGTTATATTAAGGATATGCTTGTTGTCCCATGCTGAAGGAATCATGTTCCCATTGTAATCAATAAATTTGCTGCGGACAAAGGTGTAGGAAACTATAAGATTGATCATGCGGGCAATATTGTCACGGAAGTAGATTTCCATTCCGTAAGCCTGTCCGGATGAAGTCGAAGTAACTTCTTCATCGCCGTATGTACCATAATCAGCTCCTTTGCTGGCTAATGAAACACTATCAGTTACCGAGAAAGGATAGTTATTGTATATTTTATAAAACCCTTCCAATGTAAGTTTGGCATTTTCGTTTCTTCTGAATTCAATTCCGCCAACAATATGATCTGCTGATATATACTTAAGGCCATTTTGTTTGTTGATCAGATCACCAGCATGGGTTCTATAGCCAATCGTTGTGTAAGGTGGTTGCTGATAGAATCGACCGGCGTTGAAATTAATGAACCACTTTTCGGTAAGAGCATAAGCTGCAGAAAGTCGGGGAGATATTTGCTCAAACAAATTCCTCATTGATGCATCATAATTATTGGCATCAGCCCGAATCCCAAGAGATAGGATCAAACGCTCTGCCAGAAGGCCTTTGCTTAGTTGCCCGAAAATGTTCCACTTGAACATATCCATTTGAGAATTATATTGTTGCGAGAAAAGTGTATCCGTCGGCGATGGTAAAAACACTTTCTGGTAAGTGCTATTTGAATATTTTGCGTATTCTAGTCCTACTCCTGCCACAATCTTATAACCACTAATACGGGAAGTGTTTTCGAACCGCAGTTTGTTCTCAATTTCCTCTGATTTATAATCGAGAAGTAGTTTTGATTGATCAGATTCTTTGTTCAACTCGTACTTGTACGATTCATTATTCAGCATATTTCGGCTAAAAACATAGGTGTCGTAAGAGTTTTTTCGAAAATGCTTATATACTGCCCCTATTGCGTAGTTCCATTGTTTATTTACTGGAAGATAATCCAGGATATATTGCTGATCTTCAGTTGGATTCTTAATTCCTGTATTCAACTTGAACTGATCTAATGCACCAAGTCCGATATATGTAATTTCGTTGTGCTCATTAAATTTTGTTTTTACTTTAAATTGAAAATCGTTGTAAGTTGGAAGAAATGGAAGACCAATGGCACCAAAGAGAAATTGCAGATAGGAACGCCGTATAGAAAAAATAGAAGTTGTTCTTTTACTTAAAGGGCCATTTGCAGTTAGAGCCAGATCCGTAGCTCCCAGAGATGCTTTGTACTCGAATTTCTCTGGATTACCATCCACTTGCCGCATTTCGAGCACGGAACTTAAAGCATTGCCCCGATTGGCAGGGAAAGCTCCTGAATAGAAATCAACTTCCCTGATAAAATCAACGTTTATTATTCCAACAGGTCCTCCGGAAGCTCCTTGCGTAGCAAAATGGTTTAGGTTCGGAATTTCTATCCCATCAAGATAAAAGCGGTTTTCACTTGGTCCCCCTCCACGGATAATGATGTCGTTTCTGAAAGCAGGGGTGGAAGCCACGCCGGGTAGCGCTTGAATCACCTTTGAAATATCACGGTTACCACCGGCACTCTTTTCAATATCAGAAATGGCCAAAGTTCGCATCGAAACAGGGCTTTCCTCTGTTTTCCGAAAAGGGGATGCTTTTATTTCAACCTGTTTTAACTGAATAGTCTTTTCCTTAAGCGGAATATCAATAAAGACAGGCTTTGAATTTGTTACCATAAATTCTTCAGAAATGTAATCTTCAAATCCAATGGAGGTGACTGCGAGCTTTATAAAACCAGGTTTAATGCCGCTAAAAATGAAATTTCCATTAAGATCACTTGTAGAACCAGTAACAGTACCATAAATGATAAGGTTTGTATAAGGCAATGGGTCATTGTTCGATGAATTATAAACCCTGCCCTTTATCACCCCGGATTGCCCGGAAACGTGCACAGATAAAATAATTAAAAGGATGCCGGAAATTATTCTTTTCATTATTTGCTTATATTTTAATGTGTTTAACAGAAGTATTGAATCTTTAAACAAAAAACAGGTTGATTTAGTTCATTTCTAAAATAAAAAAGCGGAAATCTAAATGACTTCCGCTATCAAAAAGAGGCGTATCCTGCCAGAATTAGTAAATATACATCTGTATTATTATTTCCGTAGTCTCACCCTCAGAGATGTGCACCGGGTCTGGCTGTGGGTTAAACAGGTCGCCGCTGCCATACCATCCTAAAAAATCTCCATTGGAATGAGTAAAGCTATTGTCATTATCTTTCCATATATCAACATAATAATTTCCAGGTGCAATATTATCCATTGTGAAATTAATGATTGAGAAACTGCCGGACTTAGTCATCAAGGTATCCTGGGGAAAACCTGATATCCAGTCAGCCTTAGATGCGTAAAGCGCAACCCGTGAATTGCTTAGGTCGCCTGTTAATCCATTTCGAAAAGTTGCAGTGCCTTTTAATTGCGTTGGTGTAACAACTTCTCTCACTTCAAGTCTGGCAGAAGAATCAATAGTTACTCCTCCCTTATCGTCAGAAGCTTTAACAATGAGAGAATACGTCCCTATAGAATCAGGTGCCACCCACCTCACATTAGATCCGTTTCCAATAATGATACCTGCACTCGGCAAATAAGAATAAACGATCAGATCGCCGTCATTATCACTAGCTTTAACAGCAACAATAGCTGAACTATCAGGTTTAACAATTTTAGGGCTCAACGATACAGATGTTATTACGGGAGGGTTGTTTTCCGGAGTTTTTTTGCATCCGGTACTAATGATTGAAATTAGCAGGATAAATCCGAAAATAGTGATATATGATCGCATAGCGTAATTATTTCTGGTTGCCCAGGGATTTGGCATACAAATGTAGTTGTTCTATCTCAAATCCGATGATCTGGGAACAAACATTTTAAATTGAGTTCACTTTTAGTAGAAACTTGAACATAATATTTTAAGATTCAGACCTTTCTGGCCATTTCCATCATTCGGGATAAATTCAGGTCTTCTCCGTCTTCTCCTTCAAGCCAGTTTATATATACTCCATTTCGTTCCATATGTCGGAACCAGGTCATTTGCCGTTTTGCAAATTGATGGATGCCAGTGTTTAGCTGTGTGAACATCTCATCGAATGTGATTATTCCGGTTACAAATAAAGTTAGATATTTGTATTCCAGGCCATAAAATATCAATTTTTCCGGAGAAATCCCTGTGGATAGAAGATGGCGGACTTCTTCAACCATTCCCATGTCAAGACGTTGTTTCAGCCTTGCAGTGATGCGTGTTCGGATTGTTGTACGTTCAAAGCGTAACCCAAAAACCAAGCTGTTAGTATTTATAGGTAAAGTTACAGGTGTTTCTTTCTCCTCCTGTAAGGATATTTCAATTGCCCGGATGATTCTTTCCCTATCTTTAATATCTGTCTTATTATGAAGAGTCCTTAATCCTGAAAGCATTTCAACTAATTCATTGTCAGTTTTTAACTGGAGTTCTGATCTGAGTCTGGTATCTTGTTTTGTAGCACTTAGCTGGTAACTGCGCAATATAGCATCAAGATATAACCCGGTGCCACCGCAGAGTATAGGAATGTTGCCTGTGTTTAAGATACCCTGATGAATATTTTTAAAATCATTGACAAATTCGAAAACTGAATATTCATAACCTGGTTCAACTAAATCAATGAGGTGATATGGAATAATTTGCCCAAGCACTAAATAGTCGTCCAGATCCTTGCCAGTTCCTATGTTCATGCCACGGTATACTTGTCGTGAGTCAGCACTAATTATCTGCCCGTTAATTTCAGCTGCCAGTCTGGCTGCCAACCGGGTTTTTCCAACAGCCGTCGGGCCAAGCAAAGTAATTAAATCAGGTTTTGTGAAATCTTTCATCTGTACTTCAGATTATTTATTCTCAAGATTATTGAAATTGTCAGCATGATTATGTTGAAAAGTCTCTTCCCTTTTCATCAGAAAATCACGTATCCGATTAATTTTAGATATAGGAGATGTTTCAAAAGAAAAATCGTTCAATTCCATAAGTAATTCAAATGATTTAACTTCTTTACCTGATAGTGCAATTGTCTCAATAAGTCGTTCTTCTGCAATGCCTGGTTCCTGTTGGTTTCTCCATCTTAAATACTGAAGAATGCGCAATGCATCAACTTTTTGATGACATGATTTTACAAAGTTTTCAGCTGTTCTGGCATTTTTTCGCAATGGCTGCCAGAAACCTGAGCCAAAGATCGATTCAAGAAAGTATGTCATTGGTGTTTGTAAATTTTCATCGAAAAGGCGGGCAAATAAATTATATGTCACCTTTACTTCATCGAAATGCGATGCACTATAAATTGGATAGCTACTCCAATCGCCCTGCACGCCTTTAATAAGTGCAGGGCCGGTTCCGAAAAGCACCCTGTCTGATAGTCGTGTTCCAGGATACACTTTTTCGTCATTCCAGTATAGTAAATGTCCATACTTCCGAAGTTTCTGGAGCATATAAAAATCCTCCCCGCTCTTCTTTGGAGTCATTCCACCAATAGCCTTGTAAGCCCAGACTGGTATTGCAATGGCCGAACCCAGTGCAGTAAAGGAATAGGGGCTTCCGATTCTCCAAAGATTGATTGCATAGCTACGCATATATATTTCATAGCGTAGCATAGCTCGATCAAGTAGCTCATCATTGCCTGCAAACTTGTGATAATAAGGGATAGATAGCCCAGTTGCATCAGGGTGTATAGTCAGGTTACGAGCAATTGAGAGTAGATAATCTGGCCCAAACGCTGTATCAGCATCCAGACTAACAATTATATCAGTAGAAGAAGCTTTGCTTGCAATTAAATCCATTGCCATTTTGCGTGCCCAACCAACTCCCGATTGTTTACCTTGCCATCCCAAGCCAGACGAGGCACGATCAATCACAGTAATTTTTATACTATGTTCTGCTTTAAGAATATTTATACTCACCTGATTTTGATGGCATGTTTGGATCTTAATTGGATCATCCCACCATTTTTCAGGTTGATTCACACAGCATACTACTTCCTCAGGTTGAATGGATTGGCTTTTAAGATCCGATAACAGACTGGTCATTGTGGCTGATTCATTCATTATTGGCAGAGCAATATATATTCGAGGGAGTGATATGGAACAGTTCATCCTTCAAAGGTAGCATTAAGCTTCAAAAGCCCAAATATGGTTTATGGGTAATAGCACTTTTAGATAAGGTCGCTAATAAAAGGCAATTAGGAGATAAGGAAGTCCAGATTGCTAAACTAACTTTAAATCCATGATTTAGTAATTTAAATATCACTTTTTTTGTTTTTTTGAACTTTAAGCGTAAATTTGTGTTTAAGAATTGCAATTAGATCATAAACAGGAACAGTCTTAGTGATAATTAGTTCGCAAATATATTTCTGATTTGTAATATTAATCCAAAGCTAGCTTTTAACTCGCAACAATTGATATACTTAATTCCTCCAGCGATCGAAAATAAATTACTAATATGTCTTTATTTATAGTTTGCAGTAATAGTATATCTATTCAAGAGAAAGGAATTGGCAGGAGTGAGTGTTTTTATTGTACTGCAACCAGTGTTTATTTCTGAAGAGTGTTCATTTGTTCTTTCTAAGAATATTAGGTTCAGTTCTTTATTTAAAGTGGCAGAATACTGCTTCTGTATTAGTGATGAAAAATTTGATAATCAAATGTCAATGAACTACATAGGCAATTTATTAGTTAGCCATTTCTTTAGTGCGAGTGTTGTAACCATTTGAAATATCGCTGTTGTTTTATGTGTCGAATGAAGTTGGCAAGGGTGTTACTTGCTCTCAGAAGAGATTCTGATTTCTTTGATTTATTCGCAACGAATGTTTTTGAACTTTTTAAGCAAAGAACTCTGTTATACTATTTCGACAAATTTAAAGTTAGCAATTATTACTGTCATTTTAGTCCCGAAAGAAATGTTATTATAATGAATCTTTGCAGGTTTTCGAAAGCGAAACCGCTTAGATTTAGTGATACTGAGTGGTTAGCTGGCATTTTTCGCAAACCAAACCCATGTAGCCGAAGTATAAATGTCACTAGAGGATTATCAATGTTTCTGATGAATGACTTTTAGTGCTTTTGGAGATTAATTGTATAGTTTGTCTAATATGTTGTATTTTAGTCATTTACCTTATAAGGGTTGTGACTGAAAGGGCGAAGCATTAAGTCAGAATGAGCTATTATTTATTGGAAAACACTTTTTCTTTTCTGTCATAGTACTTCTAAACTATTCATAAAAAGTGAGTTGATGTATCTTGTTGATTATTAAAATTATGTAAATTTAGAACCCAATTATTCTTGTCGGAAAATTTATTAATATTTCAATGGTATATACAAACAAACTTTAATTTTGCTCCTATTTTTAAGATATACACATATGTTAAAGAAACTTAAGAGAAATGCTTTTATTAGTATTTTGGCCACTTGTGTTGGCTTGCTAACCTCATGCGTATCTCAACGCGAGGTTGAATACCTTCAAGATAAGGATAATAGAATTAAATCATTTAACGAGGCTAATGTCCTAGATTATAGGCTAAAACCTGATGATGAACTGTATATTCAGATTAACAGTCTTGATGAAGCTGCTGCAAATGTGTTCTCAAGTTCAGGAAATCAATCATCTTCTTCATCAGCTATTCAGCCTTATGGGGCCTCCCTTGTTTCATATGCAATTGATAAAAAAGGATATGTAATACTGCCAATTATTGGCAATATTTTCGTTCAGAACAAAACGATTTCACAGGTGACTGAAATATTAAAGGATTCACTGAATAGTATTTTAAATCAACCAATTGTAACAGTGAAATTAGTTAACCGTTACATTTCTGTTTTAGGGGAAGTGCGAAGTCCAGGACATTATCCTTATGCTCAGGAGAAACTCACAATTTATGATGCTTTGGGTTTAGCTGGAGACATTACAGAATATGGTAATCGTAATTCAGTAATCTTAACCAGGAACGAGGATGGCAAGAATATCCGCATTCTAATCAATCTTACAAAGTCAGATATACTAGCTTCTAATTATTATTACCTTCGGCCAAACGATATCGTTTATGTAAAACCACTGAGGAAAAAGTTTTGGGGAATGCGGGAGTTTCCATTTCAGATTATATTGACTACACTTTCAACTGCATTATTGTTTTATTCAGTGATAAAATAAAAGTAATAAACCTGGTAAATACACGATTTTATGTCTCAATCTAAGAACCCAAATCTCCAGGAAGAAAACGATTTTAAGAAGATTTTTGATCTGGTGATCCGGAATTACAAATTGTTTATAATAAGTATCGTTGTTGCTTTCGGGTTGGCAATTTTTAAAAACCGGACGTCAATTCCTATTTATGAAATTTCTTCGTCCATCCTTATCAAGGAGGATGCAAAGCAATCTTCAGGTGGAAAAGGAATGAATGATTTTCTTAACAGCAGTTTATTTGGAGTAAATCAAAATTTTCAGAATGAATTATGGGTGCTGAAATCATCACCTGTTGTTGAACAGACCATAAGAAATCTTGATTTATCTGTAAGCTACCAGCGCAAACAGGGGTTTTTACACCTGGATGCTTATAAGCAGGTGCCATTCCAGATATTACCAATGCAGAACCATGATCAGCCCCTATATATCCAATTTACAATCGAGTTTCAAAGTGAGAATAAATTTCTTATTACAGCAGAAGCTGAAAATGTATGGTTTTATAATGCTGTTGCGAACAAATTTTTTAATAAAAAAGGTAATTGGACTTTCAGACAATATGGTACAATTGGGAAATTAATAAATACTAAGGATCTTGCAATTGTTGTGCAGCGAGATAGTACGGTTGGATCGGTTGTTAAAAATTCATCATACGGTTTCCGGTTTTCAGATATAGCTTCTTTAGTTGATGTTTATAAGGATGCCTTTGCATTTAACATTGTTGATAAAAAGGCAACCGTAATAGAGATTAACCTACAGACTGAATCAGTTCTGAAAGGGATAGATCTGGTAAATGAACTGATGAATGTGTATTCAACGCAAAATCTAGACAGGAAAAATCACATTGCATTCAAGACCATTGATTACATTGAGAAACAGTTAAATGATATTTCCGATTCTTTAAGCCAGACAGAAGATAACCTGCAGTCATTCCGCTCATCAAACCAATTGTTAAATGTTACCGAGCAGGCTACCGGTATATCTGCACAATATATGAATCTGCAAAATCAACGTGCCGAACTAATGACACATAAGCGGTATTACGAATATGTGGCAGATTACCTTGAAAAGAATGATGATTTTTCCAATATGATCGCACCTGTATCGATGGGTGTTCCTGATCAGATGCTTAATAACCTTACAACTGAACTTATTTCATCACAGGCACAGCGGGCAAACCTGATAGTGAACAAGCAAGGCCGGAATCCCTTGGTAAAGAAGCTTGATATAAAGATTGATAACCTAAAAAAAACAATTTCGGAAAATATAGCGGCTGTTAGGCAGACTACAGAAATTACAATTGATGAAATGAACAAGCGTATCGGGCGGATTGAAAGCCAGATAAGTCGTATGCCCAAAACACAAAGGCAATTGGGAGGGATTGAACGAAAATATCGTTTGAATGATGCCATCTATAATTACCTTCTGGAGAAGCGTGCCGAAGCAAAAATTACACAGGCATCCAACCTTCCTGATGATGTTATTATTGAACCTGCCAGTCAGGTGGGGTCTTCTCCTATTTCACCAAATACGAAAAGAAATTATATGGTTGCATTACTCATGGGATTAGCATTGCCATTTGGCTTCCTGATGCTGAGGAGTGCACTCAATACAAAAATTGAGACTCAGGATACCATTGAGCGTCTTACCGAGATCCCTGTGTTAGGAAAGATTTTGCATAATAGCAAGAAAACCGACAATGTGGTTTTTGAATATCCTACTTCTACAATTGCAGAATCCTACAGGGCACTCAGAACAAACCTGGATTTTTATCTGATAAAGGGAGGTCATAAGAAAATTATTCTGGTAACTTCCTGCGTCGAAGGGGAAGGTAAATCGTTTAATGCAATGAATATCGCCATGTGTTATGCTCAACTTGGCCGAAAAACAATACTGCTTGATTTTGATTTGCGTAAACCTACACCATACTTCAATAAAAAGGAAGAATCTTCAGTTGGTTTGAGTTCCTATCTTATTGATCAGGCTTCTTTGGAGGATATTATTATTCAATCGCCGCATGAAAAAATGGATTATATCTGTTCAGGACCGATACCACCCAATCCAGCCGAATTACTGGCTCTTGAAAAAGCGGAGAACCTGATTGACAGCCTGAAGGAAAAATATGATTATATTATCATTGATACGCCTCCTTTAGCCCAGGTAACCGATGGTTTTCTTCTTATGGAAAAGGCAGACATAAAAATTATTATTACCAGGTATAATTATTCGAAGAAAAGTATATTTTCAATTATCATGAAAGACTTGCGCCAAAAGAATATTAAAAATGTTTGTATCGTATTAAACGATAACAAAATTGAGAGCGATCAGTATGGATATGGATATGGTTACAGTAAAAAGAAATAGAATCAAATAGTTATATTGAAAACCCACGGCGCATTGAAAATATGAATTATCTTGTATCTAAATTTATTCTTCCAGTAAAAAGTTTTCTTTCCGAAGGTCATGAACGAAGCATAAATGCAAAAAAAAATATTCTGAATTCACTAATAATTAAAGGTTTAAGTATTTTTATTAGTTTATTTGGAGTTCCGCTGACCATACATTATATCAATCCTACTCAATATGGGGTTTGGATTACTTTGAGCTCTATAATAGCATGGTTTGGTTTTTTTGATATTGGGTTCGGAAATGGTTTACGCAATAAACTGGCCGAATCAATGGCAAAGGGAGAGAATAAGTTGGCGAGAATATATGTGAGCACCACATATGCAATCCTTGCTATTATTATTTGTATTGTTTTGCTTTTATTTTTTATTGTTAATCCATTTCTTAACTGGTCGAAAATACTTAATACTCCGCCTGAGATGGCTGGTGAATTAAGCTTATTAGCCTTGATTGTCTTTGTGTTCTTTTGCATGCAATTTGTTTTGCAATTGATAACCACTATTCTGAATGCCAATCAGCAATCCGCAAAAGCTTCCCTATTCAGTTTCCTGGGAAGCCTCTTTTCAATAATAATTATTTTTATCCTAACAAAAACAACTTCCGGAAATTTACTTTATTTGGGATTTGTATTTGGAGCTACACCTGTATTAGTTTTCCTGTCATCAAGTATTTGGTTCTATTCACATCAATACAAGAAATATGCACCTTCAATTAAATTTGTAAAATTCAGGTATGCCCGCGACCTGATGACCCTGGGGCTAAAATTCTTCCTGATCCAGATTGCAGTGATTATATTATACCAGACCAGCAATATTATTATTGCACAATTGTATGGCCCGGCCCAGGTAACAACTTATAACATTGCATATAAATACTTCAGCGTAATCCCAATGGGTTTTGGTATCATCATGATGCCATTCTGGAGTGCATATACGGAGGCCTGGGTTAAGAAGGATATAGATTGGATACGAAATTCGATAAAGAAGCTTATTAATATATGGATTATTATTTGTATTGTTTCAGTAATAATGCTGATATTTTCTAATTTCATTTATAGAATCTGGGTTGGGAAAGAGATTGTTGTGCCGATAAGTATTTCTTCGGTGATAGCTCTTTATGTTGTTCTGAATGCCTGGTGTGGGATATTTTCATTGTTTCTGAATGGAGTTGGGAAAATCAAGCTCCAGTTGTACAGCGCTTTATTTGGCGCTATTGTTAATATACCACTTGCAATCTTTCTTGGCAAACATTTCGGTGTTGCAGGAGTTGTATTCTCAACATGCCTGTTAGCTTTAACAAGCGCAGTTTGGTCCCCAATCCAATATTATAAGATTATTAATAATACTGCCAAAGGAATTTGGGATAAGTAATTTGTATGATTATATTATTACTAAATGCCAATAATCCATTTAAGGCTTCCGGTATTGTTGCCCTGAATCTTTTTAATGAATTTAAATTAAAGGGGCATGATGTTAAATTATTGACAAATAATTATGACATTAATTATCCTGAAGGAATAGTCAGTATGGAAACATACTATCAGTCGTTGTGGAAATACAGCCGGTTAAGGAATAAATTTATCTATTTAAAAAAAAAATATAATATATCGCAAAAGATAAACACTGATAGGCGATATGAATTTTTTGAATTTAAAGAGCAGAAAATATTTTACAGATCGAAGCATATTTTAAAAAAGGCCGGAATCAATCCCGACGTTATTATCATTCTGTTTGCCAAAAAGTTTCTCAATACTAAGAATATTTTTGAATTATATAAAAAGACCAACGCTAAGATCTATTGGTTAATGTATGACATGGCTCCTTTGACAGGTGGTTGTCATTATTCCTGGGATTGTGCAGGTTATCAAAAAAAATGTGGCAGTTGCCCCGGGTTGTTTTCTGCTGATCCTTCTGACATAACGCATAAGAATATTCTGGATAAAAAATACTATATTGATAAAGCCAATATCCAGCTTATTGCTGGCTCAGAATGGCAATACCGGCAAGCTAAAGCCAGTTCATTATTTAAAGATAAACCTATTCATAAAATCCTGCTTTCGGCAGATCCTTTTATTTACAAACCAGTCGATAAAGAGGCGGAAAGACTTAAAATCGGTATTCCTGCCAATAAAAAAATAATATTTTTCGGATCCATTGCCCTTACTACAGCGCGGAAAGGAATGCTCTATTTATTGGAGAGTCTTAAAATATTGAAGGAGAGAGTCAAGGATAGTGCACTTGATAATGACATTATGTTATTAATTGCTGGTACTGAGATTAACCATATTGCCGACGATTTGCCATTTGAGTATCTTTTCATGGGACTACTTGATAATACATACGGAATTGCATCTGCATATCAGATTGCTGATATTTTTATATGTCCATCCATTGAAGATTCAGGGCCAACAATGATCAATCAGTCAATAATGTGTGGTACCCCGGTAGTTTCATTCGAAATGGGAGTTTCCCCTGATCTTGTTATAACTGGAAAAACCGGTTATATGGCAAAACTGAAAGATAGTAAGGACCTGGCTCAGGGTATTTTTGAAATATTATCATTGACAGATGATAACTTTAATGAGATGTCGGACAATTGCAGAAAACTTGCCTTAAAGGTTTGTTCTCCTGAAGTTCAGATCGGATCGTTCGAAAATTTGTTTAAAAATTAATAATGTCTGTAAAGCAAAATTTCAATTTGTTGAAATGGGACACAGAGCAATTTGGATACAAAATTGCTTCTGTCCGGCCTGTAAGCTTGGAACAGAAAAACTTGGAATTATTGATTAATGAGTTGGAAAACATTAATGTCAAGCTTGCGTATTGTTTTGTGGATCCATCAGATTTAATCTCAAATAATTCATTAATAAATTCCGGCGTATTTTTAGCAGACGAAAAAATTACATTCATAACAACAATCGAGAAGGATAGTACATTTGAATTTTCCTCTTGCATCGCTCCTTACAAATTAAATTACACATCCGAAAAGCTTAAATCGCTGGCATTACAAAGCGGCTTATATTCAAGGTTCAAAATGGATATCAATTTTGTTAATCATGAATATGAACAACTTTATTCTGAATGGATAGACAAATCGGTAAAAATGGAAATGGCCGACGAAATATTGGTCTATTATAAGGAAGATGACGAAAAGGGTTTCGTAACATTAAATATAAAGAATGGAGTGGGTTCTATCGGACTTGTTGCAGTGGATGAAAAAGAAAGAGGAAATTCGATAGGAAAGGAATTGATGAAGGCTGCTTTATGGACTTTTAAAAATAAGGGCATCTGCACTGTTGAAGTCGTTACGCAGAAGGCTAACAGGATAGCTTGTGAATTTTATAAAGCATTGGGGTTTACTATTGGAAATGTGGAAAATATTTATCATTTATGGATAAAATGAATATTCCTTTTAACAAGCCATATCTTACAGGTAAAGAAATGCATTACATGTATCAGGCTGTGTATTCAGGAAAGATATCAGGTAATGGAATCTATACCCAGAAGTGTCAGAAGTTTTTTGAAGACAAATACGGTTTTAAAAAAGTACTGCTTACCACATCATGCACAGATGCATTGGAAATGTGCGCCATATTATCTGATATCAAGCCAGGGGATGAAGTAATTATCCCCTCTTTTACTTTTGTTTCAACCGCTCTTGCATTTGTTCGCCAGGGAGCTAAGATCATCTTTGTTGACAGCAATTCAGATAATCCGAATATAGATGTTAAACGTATCGAAGAACTGATCACACCGAAAACCAAAGCAATAGTTCCTGTACATTATGCAGGTATCGCCTGCGATATGGATGCGATTATGGCATTGTCAAAAAAATATAATCTCCTGGTTATCGAAGACGCAGCCCAGGCTATAGACTCCTATTATAAAGGAAAAGCCCTGGGTTCTATCGGGCACCTGGCAGCATTCTCATTTCATGAGACGAAGAATATCAATGCAGGAGAAGGGGGGATGCTAGCAATTAATGATGAAAGATTCCTGAATAGGGCCGAAATAATCTGGGAAAAAGGCACCAATCGCGCCGAATTCTTCAGGGGTGAAGTGAATAAATATGGCTGGGTGGATATTGGCTCTTCCTTCCTGCCATCTGAGATTATTGCTGCATACTTGTATGCCCAGATTGAAAATCTCGACGTTATCCAGGCAAAAAGAAAACGAATCTGGCAGACCTATTTTGATGGACTTGAAAAATGGATTCTTAAGGATGTCAGATTACCATTCCTTCCTCAATATGCCACAAATAACGGACATATGTTCTACTTGATTTGTAAGAACATAGCTCAGAGGACTTCGTTAATAGAACATCTGAAAATGAACGGCATTCATGCAGTTTTTCATTATCTGAGCCTTCATAAGAGTCCATATTATCGCAATGATTACGTTGGGCTTGAATTGTTGAATAGTGACAGATATACAGATTGTCTGGTCAGGCTCCCCCTGTTTTACGAATTGTCGGAAGAAGATTGTACCAGAATAATAATCGCTGTAAAAGCATTCGCTTTTTAATGAACAAGTACCTTCAGATTCTCTTTTTAGTTCTTTTCCCGTTTTATCCATTCTGGGCCTGGGCATTCCTGACCGGAGATAATAAAGAAATTGTAGAATATGCTAACCTTCTGTGGTTGGGTTTGTTTGTTTTTCTATTAATCATCAAAAGCAACAGATTTCCGAAATACCTGGTCTTTTTAATGTTGTTCACTGCTTATCATCTGGGA
This sequence comes from uncultured Lentimicrobiaceae bacterium, assembly GCA_964511085.1. Lineage (GTDB taxonomy): Bacteria > Bacteroidota > Bacteroidia > Bacteroidales > DASVHX01 > DASVHX01. The sequence continues at coordinate 1,068 of CAZEDO010000014.1, read as the reverse complement.
TCAGTTTATTATTTCAATCTGGTTCCACCCGAAATGACCTGGGTGTCTTTTATCCGGCAGGATCTTAACGTTTATGCCTGCGCTGTTCTCTTTGTAATTGAAAATACAAAATTCGAAGGATGGTTTTTTGAAAAAATGAACAGAAATATTCTGATAATCGTAGCGATATCAGCATTGGTTAGCCTGGTGCAGGTTGCAGACCCGATGTTCTTTCTGAATCAGAAAATGGATGTCGAAATGGATTATACAGGAACAGGCAGAATATTTTCAATTTATAGCTGGACCAATATAAATTCGTTGGGAATTTCTTTTCCCATTATGATTTCCATTCTTTTAAGTGTTATTTCAACTCAAAAGAAAACTTTCCCGATAGTTGTGATCAGCGGTTTATTGGTGGCTTTTCTTTCCAGGGCAAGATATATAATGATTTCGACAATCATTGCATTTTCACAGTTATTGATAACATCTACAATTGCATTGAAGCGGAAAGTGTATTTTGTCTTGATTCTTTTCTTTTCTGTCGTAGTCTTGATGATGGCTGCCCAGAACAGCGGATTTAATTTACAGGAAGTTATCCAGGACCGTATTTTAGAGAAAAGCAATGAAACAGAGATGGGATCTGCTATGGTGCGTGTTACCTCATATTATGTATTTCTGTTGAAATTCCCCGAGCATCCTATGCTGGGTGTAGGACCGAAAACCAGGAATGATGTGATTCAGTTATTAGGAGGTGAGGCGCCGCTTATTCATGTCGGATACCTTTCATACTTGTATTATTATGGTATATTAGGTTTCCTGTTATTGATGATATCCATTTTCTTTTTATTGAAAAGAGCCTGGAAAACTGGCAGAAAACATGAGTTTTGGGGCAGTTTTTATGGAATAATAACATTTTGTTTTGCTAATACGACCTTTGTCTATTTTAATATGAGTGAGATGGGGATCATCCTGGCTGTGATCTATTTAAAAATATTTGAAGACAAACAGGAAATGGAATTAGCTGAGGAAAAAGATAGTCAGGAACTGTTACCCGCAGTTTTGGATTCTGAAAATTAATAAGCATATTAA
>CAZEDO010000013.1:2761-50170 GCA_964511085.1 uncultured Lentimicrobiaceae bacterium | reverse complement strand
AAAATTCAGAATTATTTTATTTCATATCGTTCTTTCTGTTTTTACTAAGGACAAAAAAGCCGGCCCATCCCTGAGCCGGCTTTCGCATGATATGATTTAAGAACTACTCCGATTTAATAATCCGCATCTTATAAAACGAACGGTAAACAAAGTACAGCGCTACTGCAAAGAACACCCCGCCTACATAAGGAGCAATTGAATAAAAGCTATCCGAAATAGCAATTTCCATCGCCAGCAAACCAAACAGCGTGGTGAACTTAATAATCGGGTTCAGCGCCACCGAAGAAGTATCCTTAAAAGGATCACCAACGGTATCGCCAACGATAGAAGCCTCGTGTAAAGGAGTGCCTTTTTCGCGAAGGTCAACCTCAACAACTTTTTTGGCGTTGTCCCATGCACCACCAGCATTTGCCATAAACAGTGCCTGGAATAATCCGAAAACAGCGATTGAAATCAGGTAGCTTACAAAGAAGGAAGCCGCGGCGTACATATGTGCAGGATTCGTTGCTGCCATATCACGGTAACCGGCTAAGAAAGCAAACGCCAGTGCGAAGGAGAAGATGGCGATAAAGATATTAAACATGCCAGTCTGGGCATATTGTGTGCAAATCTTCACCACTTCCTTAGATGTTTCGATAGAGGCACTACTATCAGCACCTTCGTCGAGATGAATATTCTTCTTGATGTATTCCACGGCACGGTATGCACCTGTGGTAACAGCCTGAATAGATGCACCGGTAAACCAATATATAACAGAGCCACCGGCAAGGAAGCCGAGAATGGTGTAAGGATTGAGGATATTAAGGATCGTTTCCGGCTCAATACCGAACTTCTGTTTTATTACCAGAATCAGCGAGAAGATCATCGTTGTAGCACCAACCACAGCTGTGCCGATAAGTACCGGCTTGGCTGTAGCTTTAAAGGTATTGCCTGCGCCATCGTTAGCCTCCAGATAATGTTTTGCATTATCGAAATCGGGTTTAAAACCAAAGTCCCGTTCTACTTCTTTAGCGATATTCGGATTTTCCTCGATGAGTGAGAGTTCGTATATGCTTTGGGCGTTGTCGGTAACCGGACCATAACTATCTACTGCAATGGTAACAGGTCCCATCCCAAGAAAGCCAAAGGCTACGAGGCCAAAAGCAAATATTGATGGATAGATCATCAGATCTGCAAGTCCATAAGTTGACGCAAAATATGCGGTGAACATAAGAACCAGAAAAACCATTCCCTGCCAGAAAGCGCTGAAGTTTCCGGCAACAAGACCCGAAAGGATATTGAGCGATGCGCCGCCTTCGCGTGATGCAGTTACAATTTCGTTTACGTGGTGCGATTTTGGGCTTGTAAATATCTTGGTGAACTCAGGAATGAGTGCTGCACCAAGCGTTCCGCAACTGATGATGATGGATAATGTGAGCCACAGATTATTTGCCAGACCACCAAGCATGAAAAAACTAACAGCAAAAGTTACAAGGATAGAGAGAATGGAAGTGATCCAAACCAAAGTTGTGAGGGGCTTCTCAAAGTCCATATCGACAGCATCGTGGTATTTTGCATTCGTATAAAGTTTATTGATGTAGAATGCGGCGATTGAAGTAACGACCATCAGGATACGCATGAGGAATATCCATGTGAGTAAAAGCGTTTGGTCTGCTACCTGCAATACAGCAAGTACTATAAAACTAATCAGTGCAACACCTGTAACACCATAGGTTTCGAAGCCGTCAGCTGTTGGACCTACACTGTCGCCCGCATTATCGCCTGTACAATCGGCAATAACACCAGGGTTGCGTGGATCGTCTTCCTTAATCTTGAAAACAACTTTCATCAGGTCACTTCCGATATCGGCAATCTTGGTAAAAATACCGCCGGCGATACGCAGAGCCGAAGCTCCTAATGATTCGCCGATTGCAAAACCAATGAAACTTGCACCTGCAAATTCGCGGGGAATAAAAAGGAGGATGATAAGCATCATTATAAGTTCAACACTCACCAACAAAACGCCGATACTCATACCGGCATCGAGCGGGATATTCAGCAACTTTAAGGGTTTGCGCTCCAGCGAAGCAAAAGCCATGCGGCTGTTGGCCAGTGTATTCATTCGAATGCCGAACCAGGCAACACCATAGGAACCAAGTATTCCAATTACCGACCACATCAGGATGAGTAGTACACCTCCAAAGCTCATGTGTTCGAGGAATCCAAAATAAAACGCGATACATGCTGCTATAAAAGCAAACAAGATTATCAGGAATTTCCCTTGCTGGATGAGATACGTTTTACAGGTTTCAAAAATAATGTTGGCTACATCAAGCATGCTTTTGTGAGCCTTTAGTTTCTTCACCGAACTAAACTGATAGTATCCGAATAGCAATCCGAGGATACAAATCAGAAATCCAAATAACAAGAGGTTGTTCTGATCGGGCGAGAGATTAGGGATTTTGAGATCGGCCTCACTGCCAAAGACAATGGCGGGCAGCGCAAAGGCTGTAAATAAAGAAAGCAATCGTTTCATAGGTTTTGTATTAGTTAATTAATCAGGATTTTAGCCAACAAATATAAAGAAGTATATATAATAAGCAATGACTTATTTGCAAACGTTTGCGAAAGATGCGATTTTGGGTGTTTGTTTCACGCAAGGACTTCAAAGGTGTTATGTGAAATAGAAGTGTTCAGAATTCTTTTCTTCCGGAAAACGGCACATGGAAAAAATTAAGTATAATTCACCTTATCACAATTCATTGGAAAAAGAAACTATGATAAATCAAGCAGGTTTGATCCGTAAGTTTTTAAAGTCGATTTTTTTAATAATTTAGCGCTGCCTTGCCAAAGCCGATGATAAAAATTCAATTAGAGATAAAAGGGATGACCGTTAGCCAGTCGCAGCACAATTCTTACGCGTTGGTGCTTGGCGAAGTGAATGGACCGAGGAGGTTACCTATTATTATCGGAGCCTTTGAGGCACAGGCTATTGCGCTTGAACTCGAAAAGATGAGACCAAGCCGGCCACTCACACATGACCTCTTCAGGAATTTCGCGGATTTATACGGTATAAACATCGAGGAAGTAATCATCAATAAATTTTCGGAAGGAATTTTTCATGCGTTACTAATTTGCAACGATGGGGTCGCAATAAAAGAGATTGATTCACGCACATCAGATGCCATTGCTCTTGCGTTGCGCTTCGAATGTCCCATATACACTTACGAGAACATCCTTGCCCAGGCAGGCATCACTTTTGATGAAGAATCTGCGGAATCTGAATCTGAACCTTCATCCGATACTGAAAGTGAGGGCTCTGAAAATGATTTCAATTCATTCACTACCGAAGAACTTGAAGAACAATTGCAGAAAGCGATCAGCGAAGAAGACTATGAGAATGCTACCATTATAAGGGACGAACTTCATAAACGAAAGAAACGATAAAGTAGAAAGTTCATCGAGTTCATCAAGTTCATCAAGTTCATCAAGTAGAAAGTATAATAATAAACCATTAAGACAATACATATGAGTATTAAACTACGACTGACACTAATGAGTTTCCTTCAATTCTTTGTTTGGGGAGCATGGCTTATAACAATCGGCACCTATTGCTTTAATGCAAAGGGCTGGACAGGAGCGCAATTCGGAGCTATTTTTTCCACTCTTGCGATTGCTTCCATCTTTATGCCGCCAATTACCGGAATTATTGCGGATAAATGGATAAATACTGAAAAACTATACGGAATTCTGCACATCTTGTATGGTTTGGTTTTGCTTTATGTACCTCAGGTTAACGATCCCGATACTCTTTATTATGTCATTTTACTGGCAATGATTTTTTACATGCCAACAATATCGTTATCAAATTCTATTTCGTACTCCATTCTTAAAAATAACAATTATGATGTGGTCAAAGTCTTTCCTCCTATTCGGGTTTGGGGAACAATTGGCTTTATCGCTGCCATGTGGATTACCAACCTCTCGGGCAGCAAGGCCAATTCTAACCAGTTTCTGATCGGAGCTGTGGCTGCAATCGCCTTGGGTATTTATTCATTTACGCTTCCTGCGTGCAAGCCTCAGAAGTCAATGTCTAAGGATTCATCACTAATGGAACAGTTGGGATTAAATGCGTTCAAACTGTTTTCCAATTACAAGATGGCATTGTTTTTTATTTTCGCCATGTTTTTAGGTGCAGCATTACAACTGACTAATATGTATGGTGATTCGTTTCTTGATGATTTCAAAAACATACCATTGTATGCCGATTCATTCGTAGTTAAATATTCAACCATTATCATGTCTATTTCGCAAATGTCAGAGACGCTGTTCATTCTGACCATTCCATTCTTCCTGAAACGGTTTGGAATTAAAAATGTAATGTTATTTTCGATGATTGCCTGGGTATTACGTTTTGGATTGTTTGCTTTTGGAAATCCGATAGAGGGATTATGGATGATTATCCTGTCTTGTGTTGTATATGGAATGGCTTTCGATTTTTTCAACATTTCAGGCTCCCTGTTTATTGAGACTACAACTGATCCTAAAATCCGGGCAAGTGCGCAAGGTTTGTTTATGATGATGACAAATGGCTTTGGAGCCTATTCAGGTAGTAAAATAAGTGGATTTGTGATAGACAAATATTTTACAAATGCCGCAGGAAAAGACTGGCATGGAATATGGCTAACGTTTGCTATTTATGCTCTGATTGTGATGATACTTTTTGCTATTTTCTTTAAGCACAAACACGATCCAAAAGCAATAGCTGAAATAGCTCATTAATCTGCTGTTTAACCGGTATGAAATTCTGGCTAAAGCCATTTAACTGCTCATTCTGATTTTTTGATACCCAAAATCATCTTGTGAAAAAAGATGATTTGCTCACTTTTCCAAAAATGAAACAGTACCACGATTTATTAAAGCACGTACTCGAAAACGGAGTAAAGAAGGAAGACCGCACCGGTACCGGCACCATCTCTGTATTTGGCTACCAGATGCGTTTTAAACTCGAAGATGGATTTCCGTTACTTACCACAAAAAAAGTTCATCTCAGATCCATCATCCATGAACTGCTTTGGTTCCTGAAAGGTGAAACAAATGTTAAATATCTTCATGAAAATAAAGTATCAATCTGGGATGAATGGGCTGATGCGAATGGTGACCTGGGACCAATATACGGGCATCAGTGGAGAAGTTGGGATACGCCTGTAGGAAGCAGTATAGATCAGATCAGCCAGGTATTGGAAACAATAAAGCGTAACCCTGATTCGCGGAGAATGATAGTGAGCGCCTGGAATGTAGGCGAAATAGAAAAGATGGCGCTTCCACCTTGCCACATCCTTTTTCAGTTCTATGTTGCTGATGGCAAGCTATCCTGCCAATTATACCAGCGCAGTGCAGATATTTTTCTTGGAGTTCCATTCAACATTGCTTCATACGCATTATTAACGATGATGATGGCCCAGGTTACCGGTCTCAATGCTGGTGATTTTGTGCATACCTTCGGAGATGCTCACTTGTATATTAATCATCTGGATCAAACAAGGCTTCAATTATCAAGGGAACCAAAGCCTCTGCCTGTCATGAACCTTAATCCGGAAGTGAAAGATATTTTTGGATTTACATTTGAAGATTTCGATCTTCAGGGTTATGATGCGCATCCGGGGATAAAGGCGGCTGTTGCCATTTGAAGAAAAATTTATGTGCTGATGTGGTGATATGTTGATGAGGTGATATGCTTATGTAAAGATTAGATTGTTTAGATGATTGGTAAATGGTGATTAGAAATCAGAAATTAGAAATTCCCTGCTTTTTATGAAAAATATCTCTATCATAGTTGCTATTGCCCGAAATTGGGCTATTGGAAAAGACAATGACCTGCTATGGCATATACCAGAAGATCTCAAAAGGTTTAAAAAGCTCACAACAGGCCATACAATTGTTATGGGTAAACGGACTTTTGAATCTCTTCCCAACAGGCCATTGCCGAATCGCCGGAGCATCGTAATTACGGATATTCCGGGTGAAATTATTCCCGGTTGTGTAATGGCATATTCAATGGATGAAGCTGTAGCTCTTTGTGATCCGGATAATGAAAATTTTATAATCGGTGGTGGTTCAGTTTACAGGCAATTTATGCCACTGGCTAACCGTCTTTACCTTACCATTGTTGACAAAGACTATGAAGCCGATATCTTTTATCCTGAAATTAATTTTAATGAATGGATAGAGCGTGAATGCATTGATTGCAAGGCAATGGACACTCTTGGGTTTGATTATTCTTATATCACGCTCGACAGGAAATAAGTAAACCACGGAGGCGCTGAGAACATTGAGAACACGGAGAATAATTCTGTTCAATTATATTTTCTCAACGGCTTTGTGGTAAATAAAAAAATCTCTGTGCAACTCAGTGCTCTCCGTGTCTCCGAGGTGAGTTTTTCTAAAATCACGTTTTCTGCTTCTTCTTTTTAGCAGCGGGGAAAAGGACATTATTCAGTATCAGCCGGTATCCGGGTGAGTTGGGATGAAGGCTCAGGTCGGTAGGTGGATCTCCAACCATATGCTGGTAGTCTTCCGGATCGTGACCACCATAAAAAGTCCAGGTTCCCTTCCCAAATTCCCCGTGAATATAGCGTGCTTCGTTGGCAGCTTTATTCTCTCCCATTACAATGACATTGGATTTTACATAGTCTTTATTGAAAGCAGTTGTCTGGCCCATAAATCCTTTAATCACCTGTTCGTGATCCTGGCAGAGCATTGAAGGCACCGGATCCCACTTTGCAGAGAAATTAAATAACGTAAAAAAATCACTGTTACGAGGTACTTTTCGGGTTTCGGTCACATCGATGGACGATACTTCATAAGCGTAAGGATTGGTATTAAGTTTAAAGTCTTTAAAAGCAAAACAATTTTCATAATTCAATTTTGATTGGGCGGATGGGTCTGCCGGATCGTTATCAAACATCACATCACATATGTCAATACCAACAGCTGCAAGAGCAATATCATAGCTGTCGGGAGCAGAACACATAGAGAAAAGATATCCGCCTCCTGTCACAAAATCACGGATTTTTTCGGCAACAGCCAGTTTTAGCTGCGACACTTTGGCAAAGCCAAGTTTGCCAGCCATAGCTTCCGAAATCCGAACGTCCTCCTGATACCAGGCTGCATTGCGATAAGCACTCCAGAACTTACCATATTGTCCTGTAAAGTCTTCATGATGTAAGTGGAGCCAGTCATAAAGTGGCAATACACCTTTAATGACTTCCTCATCATAAACCAGATCGTATGGTATTTCGGCATAGGCAAGAACAAGTGTAACTGCATCATCCCATGGGAGTTTGTTCTTTGGAGAATATACTGCTATTTTGGGCGCTTTCTGAAGTTTCACCTCATCCATATTGGCTTGTGGATCTGCAATTTCCTGTAATATGGCGGTTGACTGCACATCCGCAATCATTTCATAACTAACGCCACGAATAATACATTCATTTTCAATAAGCTTATTGTATTTACACATGAAACTGCCCCCGCGGTAATTCAGCAGCCAGCTAACTTCCACTTCTCGCTGTATTGTCCAGTATGCTATTCCATATGCTTTCAGATGGTTTTTCTGGGTATTGTCCATTGGTATTAAAAGGTAGGCAGCCTGAACTGAAATTGAGCAGGTAAACAACAGCAATATAAAGAGGAAATGGCGCATATTTTTATTAGTTCAAGCTTATGTCTTATCAGAATGGCTCGTTATCCTCATGCATATCGTTAATCCGGGAAGAAACGGTAATGGTCCGGGGATCAAAGCTTTGGTTTGGCGATAATTGAGCAGAGGCGTCAATGTCCACCATTTCCACATCTGTGAAACTGGCGTATTTCCCTATAAACCTGAGTCTCACTTCACCGGTAGGGCCATTACGGTGTTTCGCAATAATAAGATCCGCCATTCCTATTGTAGATCCTTTTTCGTCGTCAGTAATATTGTAGTATTCCGGGCGATAGATAAAGATAACCATATCGGCATCTTGTTCAATAGCGCCTGATTCACGCAAATCGCTCAGGACAGGTTTCTTGCTTGTAGAACGGGTTTCTACTGACCTGTTTAACTGGGACAAAGCAATTACCGGAATATCAAGTTCTTTGGCCAAAGCTTTGAGAGAGCGCGAAATATTGGAAATCTCCTGTTCGCGGTTACCTTTATCGCCCGATCCGCGCATAAGCTGGATGTAGTCGATAATCACCATCTGGATATCGTAGTGCTGCTTAAGCCTGCGGCATTTTGCCCGCAGATCGAATATATTAAGTGAAGCAGAGTCGTCAATAAGCAACGGAGCTTCGATAAGCGGGCCAATTTTAGCATGAAGTTGTTCCCATTCGTAGCTCTCGAGGTTTCCTTTTTTTAACTTTTCGGCCGGAAGTTGTGTTTCTGCTGAAATCAGCCTTGTAACCAACTGAACCGCCGACATTTCGAGTGAGAAGAATGCTACTGGTTTTTTGAATGTTACAGCAATATTTCTGGCCATCGAAAGCACGAATGCTGTTTTTCCCATACCAGGGCGGGCAGCAACAACAATAAAATCCGAGCGCTGCCATCCGGCAGTAAACCGGTCCAGTTCAGTAAACCCCGAAGGCAATCCTTTGAAAGTCCCTTCGTGGTTGCGAGCTGCATCAATTTGTTTTACAGCTTCAGTTATCAGGGTTTGCATGGTGCTGAAATTGCGGCTCAGGCTACCTTCGCTTATGCTGAAGAGATCACTCTCAGCTTTATCAAGCAAATCAAACACATCACTAGTATCTTCAAAGGAATCGCGGATCGTTTCCGTTGAAACACGGATCAATTCGCGCTGAATAAACTTCTGAAGGAGAATACGGGTATGGAATTCAATGTTGGCAGCAGAAGCGATGCGGTTTGTAAGCTGGGTGATATAAAAAGGCCCGCCAACTGCTTCAAGTTCGCCCATTAGCTTCAGCTCATTGGTGACAGTGAGGATGTCTATTGGCTGAATTTTGGCAAAAAGATTCTGAATTGCCTTGAAAATCATCTGGTGCGCATCCTTATAAAACACCTCGGGTTTCAGAAGTTCAATCACAGAAGTTAGAGCATCTTTTTCCAGCATAAGTGCTCCCAGCACAGCTTCCTCAAGGTCGATTGCCTGGGGAGGAATTTTGCCATGCTCTGAAAAAGCAAGAGCTGCCGGCATTTTTTTTGCCCGTGTACGGGCGGTTTCATTCTTTGAAGTGAACTTTTCTTCCATATGTCAAAAATAGAACTTTTAGCCCTGTCTTGAAGGCTGATGCCGATAATAATTATTAACATTTTAAGAGGCACTAACTCTAAATTCTAAAACGCACTCATCCATGAAAATAGCGATAGACAATGAATCCGAAGAACTCAGGGTATTTCTTAAGATAGCATTGAATTTTACTGTAGAAACGGGTACTTAAAGTTTTTGTGTAATTTTGAGCCCTAAAATAGCTGAACTCACAAAGCATCTGTATGAAAAAACACATTCTTCCATTACTAATAAGCCTTGTTTTAGGTTGTACTCTCGTAACTCATGCGCAGATAAAAAAGGTGGTTACAATAACCGGCAAATTAAATGATCATGGCGAATATAACCAGGTTTTCCTCGATTCGCTTGGCCCCCAGGAAGCCGTAAATGTAGCATCGGCTCTCATATCTGCCAATGGATCCTTTAAGATAAACTTACGCGTACCGAAGACAGATATCTATAAAATACGGCTCGACGATAAAAATTTTGCGTTCATTGTAATCTCACCAGGTGAACAAATAAAACTGGAAGCCGCCGGCCCAAAGCTCGACCTGAACTTGAAAGTCACAGGTTCCGTTCATACACAGAACCTTTATAGCACAATGAAAGCTATAGAGCCTTTTAATCAGCGTATCGACAGCCTGAACAAGTTTTATTCAGCAGTGGTAAATACTCCTCAAAAAGATTCATTGCTTCCTGTTGTGATAGATGAAATGGGTAAAACAGAAAATGCCCGCAAAGAAGTGATTGCCGATCGTTTCCGAAAAGACCCTTCATCACTTGCATGGTTGTTTTTCTTAGATAAATTCGACATTAGTACAGATTTTGAGATAATGGAAATGCTTGACAAAGGTCTTTATGGGGCCCATCCGGAGAATGTTTATGTTGGCCAGCTTCATAAACAAATATCAGAAGAAAGGAAATTAGGTATTGGCAGGGAAGCCCCTGAAATCTCTCAGTTGAATCCAGAGGGTAAAATGACAAGCCTTTCCTCGCTGAAGGGAAATATTGTTCTTATAGATTTCTGGGCATCATGGTGCGGACCTTGCCGCAAGGAAAACCCCAATGTTGTACAACTTTATCAGAAATACCATTCAAAGGGGTTCGAGGTTTTCAGCGTTTCGCTGGATAAATCTCGTGAAGCATGGTTAAAAGCGATTGCCGACGACCATCTCACATGGACGCATGTCAGCGACCTCGGTTACTGGAAATCAGCCCCGGCACTTCTTTATGGTGTGTCGTCGATTCCATTTACTGTATTGATTGACCGCGAAGGAAAAATTATTGCCAAAAAGTTGCGGGGTGAAGACCTTGAACGGAAACTTGAAGAATTGCTAAATCAAACGGATCTTTCTGATAATAATAGTTTATCTGATGACACATTTGACAATGCATCCAATTTGGAGTTTGGAAACACAATACAAATAAAGATAAAGAAAGAAAATGACTCTTTTGTAATCCCAGTCAAAATTAATGGTCTTCAAGAAATAGATTTCATATTTGATACTGGTGCTTCCGAATCAACTATAACAGCTGATGTTGTTTCAACAATGATTCGGCAAAAATTAATTTCCGTTGATGATTTCTTACCTGGAAAAAGCTATGTTTTAGCCGATGGATCAATAGTTCAGAGCCCACGATTCAAAATTAGAACCTTAGAGATTGGTAAATTCATTTTTTATAATGTAGAAGCATCAATTTCAAATGCAAATGCGGAACCTCTGCTCGGCCAAAATGTCTTAAAAGCATTTAAAAAAGTAGTTCAAGACAATGAAAAAGGGGTTATTATTTTGGAAAAATAGATCAATATCATCTGACTGTTTATAATATCAACTTGATTTGCTACCATTTTGTCAATCTGTGGACTTAGATTAATTTTTGAAAGTACAAAATAACAAGAATTATAAGAGTTCATTAAAAGAATTATGTGACTAATGCAGTTTAGATATCAGCCAGTCCATTAGTTGAGTTGTTTCCTTTGCTTTATTCAAGGCATACCTCCTGATGTGTTCAAGTTCCTGAGTGTATGCTTCTCCTTCAAGTGCATGTGCAAGTGCAAGATAACGCACACCGGCCATTGTGTCATTTTGAATACTTGCTTTTCCTGAATTTTCAATGCTTACATCAATATTGGTCAGCTCAGATACGCTCATTTCCCTGGCAAAGCCCGGATGATAAATTATTCCCTTGGTAAACGCCTGAAGCAGATCAAGAACCTCAAGGTTTATATTCATTTTTTCAAATATAGTTTTCAATTCAGAAGACCCTCCCATAACAACAACATGATTGAATCCTGAAAGCTTTGTGTTAATTTCCTTGTTAAATTCTTCAATAGGAAAGTAGCCCGGATGTGTGATGAAAAATTCTGCATGACCATTTGTTTCTGATAACAACAAAGCAAAAGCGAACGGAAGTTGCTGATATGGTTGTGTTCCCTCGAACAATGGAACAGCTGGCCTGCAATACAGCACTTTGAGGAAAGCTATGGGTTTGTCGGGAATGTTTATAAATTTCGATAATGCTTCCTTGTCAAGAAACATTTCACCACTTAGGTGACTATTGATCTGTATTTGTTGATCAGTATTAAGTCCGGGCGCATGAGAAAGATCAGCAAGTGATTGAAAGCCTTGATCAAAAAGGACTTGCTGTTGTTCAGGTGAAAATGCATCAAGATCGAAAACTGTTGGAAAAGGATAGTTTTTCCAGCAATGCCCCAGAAAATCACAGGTGTAAGGATTATGGCAGTGCAACCCTATTGAAATAGAAGGTGAATTTGGCATTTCAATGACTTCCTTCTCCCGCAGAATCTGTTCCTGAACAAATTTCTGTTTTTCAAGCACCTGCTCGAGTACACTTTTGACAGTGAAAAGTTTTTCGGGGTCAAGTTCGCCATTTCTCACATATTCCGGGTTAACATGCATGATCTGAATATCAGCAAGTTTAAGCCCGCTACCTGTAATCACATAATACTGAAGAGCAGCATCCATAATATACGTTTCAGAAATTGACCGGGAACTTTTTACTTCGATGCCAACCCATCCTTCTGTAGTAAAAACGAGTACGTCAAGAGCAACAAGAACTTTCTCGTGCTGAAAAGCGGCTTCATAAATTACTTCAACTCCTTTATCGATCCAATCTGAAGTGAGAGCAACGGAGCGTGCATAAAGCGAAGGCGAAGCAGGGGTGGCATCTTTTCCGTTTGGGAATAATTGGCGCGCAAGAATACCAACATTGGTCCCCCTTGAAAACACAGCCTGCTGTTCAGATGATAAGGGATCGCGCAGAAAATAGCGCTTCTTATACAGATAGAGCGATTTGAGACATTGAACGCCTCTGATGAATGTTGATTTAGATAAGGTATGACGTTCCATGATTATTCCTGTTTTTCCTGCTCTGGTTCAATCTTTCAATGATGATTTCTTTGTAAATTTGCACAAAATATTGATATCATGGATTCATTTGTAGTTATACCTAAGAACGAAAACGAATATAAATTCTTATTCGAACTTCTTCAGAAACTTAAAATCAAAACCAGGAAACTAAGTGAGGAAGAAATTGAGGATATTGGTATGTCGATACTTATGAAGTCTGCTGACAGAACAAAAAAAGTATCCAGGGGAAAAGTTATTAGCAAACTCGAATCTTTATGATTGTCGAATTTCTGGATTCATTTTACAAGGATCTCGAAAATAAAGTCCAACCCCAGGATAAATCACGATTGATCAAGACTATTATCGCGATTGAAGAAGCCGAAACAATGAACAAATTTCCGAATCTCAAAAAGCTTGCAGGACATAGGTTTGCATATAGAATCCGACTTGGCGACTATCGTTTAGGTATCTTCATCGAAAACAATGTTGTACAGCTTGCCAGATTTGTTTATCGAAAAGACATTTACAAGTTATTTCCCTAGATGAATTAAAAATCAGGATACAGCAAGTATTTCTTCCTTATTAACTGGTACTTATTCAGTCCTTGTTTCCAGCTTTTCCTGATTTGCTCCGGAGTATTGCCGGCTTCTATTTGCTTTCGTAACTCTGTTGTTCCTGCCAGTTTGCTAAAGAAATCATTAAAGAAAGGTTCTTTATTTTTTAAAGAATCATAGCAATCGATCAGCCAGGATAATTCGATGTAACCATTGTTACTTATTGTATTAGCATCTTCCGTAAGGTCTTTTCCAAAACATGTTTTCCCTTCGCTAGGCGGATGATCGCTAACACCTTTTACTGGAAGTGGCTTGAACCTGAATCCTTCATCCGGCAAATCAGGATGGCCAAACACCCTGAATGGCATGATAGTCCCTCTTCCAACAGAGATTACCGTTCCTTCAAAAAAGCATAATGAAGAATAGAGATAAACGGAAGCCATATCAGGCAGGTTTGGCGACGGCTTTACCGGCAAAGCATAGCGCGAAGAATGTTTGTAATTTTTAAGGCGAATAACTGTAAGATCACATTTGATATTTTCCCCTAACCATCCTTCGCCATTTACCATTGTGGCATATTCGCCTATAGTAAGTCCATAGACTAATGGAACCGGATGAAGACCAACAAACGAAGCCTGTTCCGGTTCAAGTACCGGCCCGTCAATATAAAAGCCATTTGGGTTGGGGCGATCGAGCACCAGCAAAGGAATTTTCGCGGCAACGCAGGATTCCATCACATATGTGAGCGTTGAAATATAGGTGTAGCAGCGGACTCCGACGTCCTGGATATCGAAAATCATGATATCAATACCTGCAAGATCAGCAGGAGCGGGCTTTTTGTGTGAGCCATAAAGAGAAATAATGGGAAGCCCGGTGCGTTGATCAACACTGTTACCGACTGAAGCACCTGCTTCTGCATTTCCGCGGAAACCATGTTCAGGGCCAAATACACGTTTCACTTTTATTCCTAATGAAAGGAGGCTGTCAACAAGATGAGCACTTCCGATAATTGAAGTTTGATTAGCTACCACTCCAACAGACTTGCCCGTCAACAAAGGAAGATAAGCCCCGGTCTGATCTGCCCCTGTTACAATAACAGAATCTGCGCCTTGGTCATTTAAAGCTTTATTTCCGGTGGATTGTGAAAATGAACAAGCCACAAGTACTGCGGCAAAAACTACAAGTGCCGTAAAAGCCCTGAGAAGCATTTTATTTTTTCTACATTTGCAATCACCCAATATCATAAGCTTTTGAATTTCGAATTATTTATTTCCGGCAGGATCAACGGCAGCAACGAGAACAGGTTTTCGAAGCCGCTCATTCGCGTAGCTATTGCCGGCATTGCTCTTGGCCTGGCCGTTATGATAGTTGCCGTGGCAATTGTCACCGGTTTTCAGCAACAAATCCGCAATAAAGTTATCGGTTTTGGAGCGCATATTCAAATTGCACGCTTCGATTCCAACAATTCTTTTGAGTTTAGCCCGGTTGAGCGCAACCAACCGTTTGTAAATACTTTGCAGAAAACCAATGGCATCAGCCATATTCAGGCTTTTGGTACCAAGGCGGGAATAATAAAGACAAAAGATCAGATTCAGGGAATGGTACTCAAGGGAGTTGACAAGGATTTTGACTGGTCGTTTTTTAAAGATAAATTAGTTGAAGGTAAGGTTTTCCGGGTTGGTGATACGGTGGCAAATGATTCGGTAATCATTTCCAGAAGCCTTGCCAACCTGCTCAATCTGAAGACTGGTGAAAATATGCGCATGTATTTTATTGTAGATAATAAGGCACGTGGCCGCAAATTCGTAATCTCAGGAATTTATGATACAGGGCTGGAGGAATTCGACCTGATGTATATATATGGCGATATCCGAACGATCCAGAAACTCAACGGCTGGAATCCTAATCAGGTATCGGGCTTTGAAGTTTTTATTAAAGACTTTAAGCAATTAGACCAGATGGCGGCCGTTGTTAACGATGCAACCGGTTTCGACCTGAAAACAAGAACTATACGTGAACTTTATCCGCAGATGTTCGACTGGCTTGAACTGCAGGATATGAATGTGATCATTATCCTTGTGCTTATGGTATTGGTTGCAGCAATCACAATGATTTCAACATTGCTGATCCTAATACTGGAGCGCACCCAAATGATTGGCACGCTCAAAGCCCTGGGCGCAAGTGACAGAAGTGTGCAGCGAATCTTCCTTTATCAGGCGGCTTTTATTCTTACAAGGGGCTTAATCTGGGGAAATATTACAGGTGTCGTTTTGTGTCTGATTCAACAACAATGGGGAATCATAAAATTACCAACAGCATCTTATTTTGTTTCTGTGGTCCCGATTAATCTGAACATTTTGCACCTGTTCTTTCTCAATGCCGGTACTTTAATAATATGTATGATGATGTTGGTGCTGCCATCGTATATTGTTTCGAGGGTTTCGCCTATAAAAGCGATCAGGTTTAATTAAGCTAAGATTATAACGGACTTTCCCACCGCAGGAAGGGACACAGAGAAAACGGAGAAGCACGTAGTTAGTTAAATACGAATTGCATAGCCAGTGGGTGACTGGGAATCATCCCCTGGTTGGAATCACTTCTTATGCAACCCACACTCCTTATTTTGAGGTAGTTCCCACCACCACCTTCCTGCCCGAACATCTTCGCCTGGCTCAATGGCACGGGTGCAGGGCTGGCAGCCAATGCTGGGGAAGCCTTTATCGTGTAGTTTGTTGTAAGGAATGTTTTTCTCCTTGATATAATCCCACACCTGCTTTTCGGTCCAGTTGATAAGCGGGTTAAGCTTTATAAGTTTGTTTTGTTCGTCCCATTCCACAGGATTCAAGTCCTGGCGGGTAACCGATTGTTCGCGGCGGAGGCCGCATATCCAGGCTTCCATTCCAGAGAATGCCCTCGTTAGCGGTTCAATTTTACGGACGAGGCAGCACAATTTCCTGTTTTCGATAGTTTCGTAAAAGAGGTTTATCCCCCGCGTATGAACCATTTCTTCAACATGACGGTCATTTGGGAAAAAAACTTCGATAGGTATTCCATAACGTGCAGTAGTCATCTGCAGTGTGTCGTAGGTTTCGGGGAAGAGCCTTCCGGTATCCAATGTAAAAACTTTTACTGATTTATCGATGCCGGCAATCATTTCGGTTATAACCTGGTCCTCGGCTCCCAGACTTGATGCAAAGGTCATTTTTTTGCCAAAACGAGCAATCATGGCGGCAAGAAATTCCTGGGGAGTGGAATCTGCATACTGCATGTTCAGTTGATCAATTGTTTCTATAGTCATCATACAATGTCGCTTTTCAGATCATTACGTGTAACAGGCACTATTTTTCTTTCGCGCAAAGACGCAAAGACGCAAAAATTAAAGCCATATTCGGGTAAGAAATAAGCAGATGCTAGATTAATGCGCTAAATCTGTATCCCTAATTAATTTATTTAATTCTGAGAATGTAAAAGTACTTTTAATTGTCACCCCTTTTTCTGTTCGTTTCACAGTGCAGCATTCGTTATAGGCATCGTGCTGAAAGACCAACACATAGCCATTATCAGCAGCTTCTTCCAGAAATATTTCTTTTTCACTCATTGTTACCAGTGGCTGAATATCAACACTAGGAACGTAAGAAATTGGGATATGGGCAGTTGTCGGGATGAAATCGGCAACAAATACCAGTTTTAAATCATTAAAGTCTATAATCGGAATGAGTTGTCCCATGGTATGACCGTTCATGATCCGAAAGGATATTCCCGGCAGCCAATCCTCTTGTTCATGAATAAATTTAAGTCTGCCGGTTTTAAAAAGGGGCTGAAGATTATCGTAGAAATATGCAGCACCTTCGCGTTTGTTAGGGTTCATAGCCCATTCCCATTGAGCTTGGGAACACCAGTAACTGGCATTCCTGAACAGAGGAACACTCTTGCCACTTGTTGTATCCATAGTTGTGGCACCTCCAACATGATCGTCGTGCAAATGCGTAAAAACAATATCAGTAATATCAGCAGGGGAAAGTCTATTTATTGTTAGTTCGTTAAGTAGCAAATCCTGTTCATGCCGGTACCGGTATTTATAATATTTTGCATCGCGTTTGTTGCCCATTCCGGCATCGATGATGATATGCCTGTCACCTTTGCTTATAAGCAAACAACGCGTTACAATATCATTCAGATTATTTTCATCAGCGGGATAGATTTTGCTCCAGAGCGACTTTGGTACAACGCCAAATGCTACACCGCCATCCATTTTCCAGCGGTCGGCAACAAGAAGGGAAATTTGCATGTTACATTTTTCAGGCTGCAAAATTGCTACTTTTGTTTGTTTTCAACAAATTCAAACAATGAATGTTCATTTTATAGCTATCGGAGGAAGCGCCATGCACAACCTGGCTATCGCGCTCAAAAAGAAAGGAATCCTTGTTACAGGTTCTGATGATGAGATTTTCGAACCGGCCAAATCGCGGTTAAGGAAGTATGATTTGCTCCCTATTGACGAAGGTTGGTTTCCGGAAAGAATTACCGGAGAACTTGATGCTATAATCCTTGGAATGCACGCCCGGGTTGATAATCCAGAGCTTCTGAAAGCCCAGGAACTGGGAATTAAAGTGTATTCATATCCTGAATTCCTGTATGAACAAGCCCGCGGAAAACGCCGCGTGGTTATTGGCGGAAGCCATGGAAAAACAACAATAACTGCCATGATACTTCATGTCCTGCAGTCAGTTGGCAAAGAATGTGATTATATGGTAGGCGCGCAACTTGAAGGATTTGAAGTGATGGTAAAGTTAACTGCATCGGCTCCGGTTATGGTTTTCGAGGGGGATGAATACCTCACTTCGCCAATCGACCGCCGGCCTAAATTTCACTTATACATGCCTGATATAGCCCTTGTCAGCGGCATTGCCTGGGATCACATGAATGTTTTCCCAACCTTTGATAATTACATTGAACAATTCAGGATTTTTGCCAGGCTCGTAAGTAAAAATGGCAAACTTATTTATTGCAAAGAAGACAAAGTTGTGACTGATGCTGTTAAAAGTGCAGACAATTCAGTAGAATTGATTGGTTATAGCTTGCCGGAAAATACGCTGGAGAAAGGTGTTACTTACCTTATTACTCCGCATGGCAAATTTGCATTGAAAGTATTTGGACATCATAATTTACTCAACCTCAGTGGTGCTCTGGAAGTATGCCGGCAACTTGGAGTTGCTGACCAGGATTTTTACAAGGCTATAAGTTCTTTTAAAGGAGCATCTAATCGTCTTGAGAGCATAGGGAAAAATGAGCATACTATGATTTTCCGGGATTTTGCCCATTCACCTTCCAAACTTAAGGCAACATCAAGTGCAGTAAAGGAACAATATCCGGATCGTAAATTAGTGGCATGCATGGAACTCCATACATACAGCAGCTTAAGTCAGGCTTTCCTTGAACAATATGCAGGTGCGATGAATGCAGCTGATTTGCCGATCGTATTTTTCAATCCTCACGCGCTGGCAATCAAAAAACTTCCACCTATTACGCCAGAGCAGGTAAAAATTGCTTTTGGCAGACCAGATATTTTAGTTTTCACCGACTCCGATCAGTTATTTGATCTGCTGCAAAGCATGGACTGGAAAAACAAAAATCTCCTGATGATGAGTTCAGGAGATTTTGGAGGTAAGGATGTGAAAGAGCTTGCTAATCAGCTGCTTATATCTGGATAAGAGCCATTATTACTTATTGTTTTTCTTCCATTCGTTGATCAGACTCACCGATGTGGAATCGGGAGCGGTAATCTTAGTAGTTAAATTGAGTACTTTGCTTCCTTCAGGAAAAAACACGACAGGCATAAAATCACCGCCGTATTCGCCACTCGATTCCAGGTAACTTTCCGTGTCAAAGGCAGTACTGACACAGAACATTATCGGGCTGTCCTTGTCAGGCTGATAGAGCCTGGCAGCAGCAAGATCCGGAAAATCCATTGTAACTTCGGCGCAAAGCTGACCGTTTTCCTCAAAAAGACGTTTCTTGAAATTTGTGGCTGTTGGATAGTCCTGCTCAATTTTATCGCCGTTGATGTAGTTGGTTTTTAAATCATTAAAATCATCTGTGATTTGCGAGGCAGAATCAATACCAGAAGCAAAAATATTGATGTATTTAATAGTCAGTTTCCCTGAGTTTTTTCCGGTCAATTCAAATTTATATTCCTTTTTTTCAACAGTCAGGCAACTTGTGATAAGCAATGCCAAAGCCAGAATGGCAAATATTTGAAATCTGAAAGTCTTCATGTTTGTTGGTTTAAATTCAGTCCAAAGGTAGGATAAATTCCAGAAATATTACTTTTGCCAATGATAAGGGGGAACTGTTAAGCCAAGTATTATTCTGGATATCTATACATTCAGAAAATTTTCGGATAACAAACTTCGTTGCTTATATTGATTCATCTTTTATATAGTTACCGTAATGCTTCAGCAGTTTTCTCAGAACCTTTTTGACACTACCTGGATTGAAATAATTGCAGTAACCTTTGGGTTGTCAAGTGTCTGGTTTGCGAAAAAGGAAAATATTCTGGTTTATCCTACAGGTATTGTTAATGTCCTGATCTATGTATATATCTGCTATTTTGCCGGTCTGTATGCCGACATGGGAATAAATGCTTTCTATTTTGTAATGAGTGTATATGGCTGGTACAATTGGTCGCGAAAAGTCGACACCAGTCATCATGTGCCTATTAGTAAGGCAACCAGTTTGCAACTCATAATAAGCGTGGGGGCATTTGTTATATTCTTCTTTTTGCTATGGTATGTTCTTGAACGGTTCACGGATAGTGTTGTTCCTGTCTGGGATTCGTTTACAACATCTGTTTTTATCATTTCCATGTGGCTTATGGCACTTAAAAAGATCGAAAACTGGCTGGGGTGGATTATCGGCGATGCTCTGGTAATTCCATTGTTTGCATACAAAGGTCTGGTTTTTACAAGCTTTCAATATATTGTCTTCCTGGCATTGGCCGTTTCAGGATATCTTGAATGGCGAAAAAAACTAAAATCCTGATTTATGGTTAGCCGCATAGCTATAACTGGTCCCGAATCAACCGGAAAGTCAGGGCTTGCTGAGAATCTGGCCAAAGAATATAAATGTAACTGGGTGCCCGAATTTGCACGGATATACCTGGAAAAACTTGACCGGCCATATTCATACGATGATGTTCTTGAAATCGCTCACGGACAGATAGCAAGTGAGGATAAAGCTTTGTTATCTTCCGGTAATTTTCTTTTCAGTGATACAGAGTGCCTTGTAACTAAAATATGGTGTGATGTTAAATTCGGAAAATGCCATGAATGGATTAAGCAACAATTAGATGAGAACCCTCACGACTTTTATCTACTCTGTGATATTGATTTGCCATGGGAGCCTGATCCGCTGCGTGAACATCCTCATTTACGCAAATATCTTTTTGACATTTACCTGGATGAACTTAAACTGCGCAAATTGCCATTCGCGGTTATTGCCGGAATAGGAAACACCAGATTACAATGCGCAATAGAAGCTATAAATATGCGTTTCAATGCCTGAAACTCCTGTCCTTAAAGGATACCTTTTTGCTTTTGGTGCAACGCTGGCAGGTTCAATGGTTTACATTTTCAGTAAAGCAGCACTTGAAGAGGTTAGCCTTCCACAATTTGGGGTTTACTGGTTCATCGCGGCTATTTGCTGGAATTCATTTCCAGCATTACTAAAGAAGGAACGTAGAAGCATTAGCCGGTTAAATAAAAAAAATCTACACTTCCTTTTGCTAATCGGAATCATTGAACTTGTTGCCACAGGCGCATTTTATGCAGCAATCCAGGCAAGCCCAAATCCTACAGTTCCATCTTTTCTGCGTAACCTGGAGTATATTTTTGTCGCGTTGTTGGGTATCTGGCTGTTAGGCGAAAGGTTTTCGGTAATGCAGAAGATAGGAGTATTACTTACATTTTCAGGAGCCTTTATCATTAGCTATAAGTCCGATGCTAACTGGCAAAATATTCTGACAGGTGGAACCGGGCTGATGATTGTTGCTACTGTTTTCTATGGTTTCCGGACAATAATGGCGAAAAAACATATCAGGCAGGTTAGTCCTACTATTTTAGCGCTTAATCGCGCGATATTCCTGCTATCACTTGCTCTGATTCTTCTTCTGTCATTCGGCGAATCTTTCGCGATTCCGCATAAAGCACTGATCAATATTGCTATCGGATCATTCTTTGGCCCATTTCTGACTTCTCTCACGCAATATTCAGCCCTGAAGTATATTGAAGCATCAAAGGCAGCTATAATTCAAAGTTCAACAGGACTGTTTGTGCTTTCAGGGGCTTTCCTGTGGTTTGGAAATCTACCGTTCCCATACCAGATAGCCGGAGGAATCGTTACTATTGGAGGAGTTATACTGCTAATGATTGGGGATAAGGCGAAGTAAATATTTCCCCTGTTGATTCAAAGATCGGACTAGTGTGCTTTCATTTAAGCCAACAACCGATTATCCCACTGATTTTCTTAATTTTGATCGCTTCAATATAACCAATGGCTTCTACAGAACAGTCTTCCCGACCAAAAGTGCTTTTCCTGCCGCGATGGTATCCAAACCGTTTTGATCCAATGCCTGGTTTGTTCATAAGGCGGCATGCATTATCGGTTTCCGGTTTTTTCAAAGTAGCCGTTTTATATGTGCATCTCGATTCTGAAATCCAGGCAAGTAAATATGAAATTGATCTATCAGAAGAACATGATATTTTTGAGGTTAAAATTTATTACCAGGCAAGCAAAGTGCCTGTTAGAATTATAGCCTCGTTCTTAAACTTGCTCCGATTCTTTATTGCGAATGCCAAAGGTTTTAAAATTATCCGGAAAGAATTTGGAACGCCTGATTTGTTGCATGTTAATGTTCTTACGCGACTGGGATTTGTCGCTTTAATCTACCGGTTATTCACCGGTGTGCCTTATGTAATTACTGAGCACTGGACACGGTATTTACCTGGCATGAATACTTTTAATGGCTGGTTTCGCAGGAAACTCTCAAAGATTGTAGTTGGGAAAGCATCCGCTGTTATGCCGGTTACACTCAACTTACAACTCGCCATGCAGCAACATGGGCTGCACAATCCTAAATACAAGGTTATTCCAAACGTTGTAGATACAGGGTTGTTTGTGCCAAAGGATTTTCCGGTAACACAACCGAAAAAAATGTTTCTTCATGTGTCCTGCTTTGACGATAATCAAAAAAATATTTCGGGAATACTCCGGGTTTTAAAATCTCTGTCAGAAAAAAGGCAGGACTGGATATGCACAATGGTAGGCGAAGGAATTCATTTTAATCAATTGGTTGGATATGCTGATCAGCTTAAATTAAAAGACTCATTTGTGGTATTTACCGGATTGAAGGAAAATAAGGAATTGGTGGACCTTATGCAGCGGGCATGTTTCCAGGTAATGTTCAGCAGGTATGAAAACCTGCCGGTTGTAATAACCGAAAGTTTTGCATGCGGAGTGCCATTTCTCTCCACCAATGTGGGCGGAATAGCTGAACATATTCACGAAAACCTTGGTTTGCTCATAAAATCAGAAGATGAAGATGCTTTGTTGTCAGGTATTGAATTTATGCTCGACAATCCTGCGAAATTCGATAAAGGAACAATCCATCAATATGCAGTTGATCATTTCAGCAACGAAATAATCGGTGAACAAATCCGCGAAGTTTACGAACATGTTCTAAAATCGATGTAAGAAATATTGTCCTTAGTACTTTTATGCTTAAAAAAATATTGAACACATTTGGGATAAGGGCTTTTTCGGCAATACTTAATTTGCTGATAGCTGTCCTTTTGTCACAATATTTAGGGCCATCAGGAAAAGGTACACAAAGCATTATCCTCACAACGATCAGTTTTATCCTGATTTTCTCTAACCTGGTTGGAGGTGCGACTCTGGTTTATCTTGCTCCGCGTTTCCATGTTTCGTTGCTGCTGGTGCCTTCATATTTATGGACAATCCTCATGGGTCTGATTTCCTACTTGGTTTTGAATATGTCAAACCTTGTTGAAAGTACTTATATCCTGCACATCTGTGTGCTTGCTGTAATAAATTCCATCATGAGTATTCATTCCAATATCCTTGTTGGAAAAGAGCGCATCAGCGAATCCAATAATCTGGTTTTGTTTCAGACGGTAATTCTTGTGCTGAGTTTATTAGCCGCATTCGTTGTTTTCAAACAAGTCTCGGTAAATTCTTATATCGCATCACTCTATATTTCAATGAGTGTTTGCATGATTATAAGCTCTTTTTTTGTTGGGAAATCGATTCTTTCTATCAGGTTTTTTCCTCTCGTTAAGTTTGTTCCGGTTATAATACAAATGTTCCGCTATGGGTTTCAGAACCAGGTTGCTCATATAACACAGCTGCTTAGTTTCCGCTTGAGCTACTATGTACTTGATGAATACAAAGGAGTTGCAGCGGTTGGCATATACAGCAACGGCATTTCAATAGCCGAGTCCGTTTGGCTGGTTGCAAAAAGCATGGCACTTGTACAGTATTCATGGGTTTCGAACTCAACTGATAAGGAAGCTTCAGCCAGGATGACAGTTTTGCTTGTCAAAGGAAGCGTTTTGCTAAGTTTGTTATTGGTTTTGCCTTTGTTATTGTTGCCGGTCACAGGATATACTTTTATTTTCGGAGATGGTTTTGCCGGAGTAAAACCAGTTATCTGGTCATTATTGCCCGGAGTATTGATTTATAATTTTTCTATTCTCTTTGGTACTTACTTTTCAGGGACCGGGCGTTATTATATCAACTCAACAATTTCAGCTGCCGGATTAGTTGTATCGGCAATCCTGTATTTTACATTTATTCCCATGTATTCAGAAACAGGCGCTGGTATAGCTACTTCGATATCGTACATTTTCACAAGTCTGCTTTTTTTATGGTTTTTTTCCAGGGAATATGGCTTATGGTATAAGGAAGTTATTCCTCACCGGAAGGACTTTGCAGATGTGATTTCTGAATTGAGAAAGGGCAACTTATTTCGTCCCTGACTCACGGTAACTTAATGCGATTTCAAATACTCCTTTCACACTTTCTGAACAAATAAGCTTACCCGGATAATAAATGGCGCAAAGTGTATTTGCTACATGGTATAAGTTTGATTGAAAAAGTGCCCCACAACCGTCCAGAATTGCCGCAAAAACCTCATAGCGGACTTTTTCCGGATTAAAAGCATAATCGTGCCATACGATTACCGATTTCTCATGAATTAAATAAGAGATAGCTTTCCGGGTATCATTCAATACTCCATCATAATGGTGATCCCCGTCAATAAACACCAGGTCGAATTTCTTATTCAGAGCTTCAAAATCAAAATTCAGGGAATTTGCTTTCAGATGAATGACGTTGGGAAGCTCCTTTGAATAAACAGCATATTGTTGTATATATTCTTCTGTCATCCCAATATTTCGCTTTTCATCATCCGGTAAATCCATAGTATAACACTCCCTGGCAACTTTGCTTACATTGGCCACACTTTCGCCACGCCAGGTACCTATCTCAAAATAGTTGCATTGCTCAATATTTTTCGCAAGACCTTTCAGCAATGCAAGATCGGTTGGGAGCGAGCCTCCGTCCAAAAAAGCAAAAGGGCTTACTGATTCTTCAAAAGTGCCAAACAGATCGCCAAATGAGATAACAGGCAGCTCATCTTTAAAACTTTTCAACACATAACGCTTCCAGTTCTCATTTTCATTTAAAACAAGGTTCAGAAGGTATGGGTTGCGGATTATGTTGCCGATAGCCTGTAAGCTTTTTCTGATTTTTTTCATTTGTGACAATCGGATAAAATTTGAGTTGAAAGTCAGAGTCCAATAAAGTTAGTGAGTTTAATTTTCAAAAGTACAAAATTTGCCTTTGGTGTTCATTATTCCTCAATTATGATATTTCAAAACTCATTTTGATTGAAAAATAATTGAGCCGCTGATAATATTATTTTAAGTGAAGCCGAGTATTCATATATTTGTATTTGCTGAAGTTCATAATTTGCAATGGAAAAATTATCTCAAATGTCAAATATTGGCAAAGAACTTGAAAAACGACTCGAAGAGGCTGGAATAATGATTCCTTATGAACTTAGAGAAACCGGCAGCAGGAATGCTTACTTAAGAATCAACACCTATGATGCCGGGGCATGCCTGCACATGTTGTGTGCTTTGGAAGGTGCTATCAGAAGCATACGTTGGCTCGACTTACCAAAAGAAGTAAAATCTGACCTTCGCGAATTCATTAAACTGAAAAAGGTGTGATGATTCCCTCCATATCACTCCGTCGTTTTATAATCTCATGGTTTCTTTTCATGCTGATTGTTAATGCATTGCAGGCTCAAAAAAACAAAGTTATCAATTCCCTTCCCGAAAAATTCTGCATTTCAGCAAACGAATTTATCCTGGCCAAGATGATTAACGACTACCGGAGGCAAAATGACCTTCCCGTGATTCCATTGTCAAAATCATTATTTTTTGTGGCACTCTCGCATGTTCAGGATCTTGCGCAGAATCGTCCTGATAGCAATAAATGTGGCTTGCAAAGCTGGTCGGACAAGGGTGAATGGAAACCTTGCTGTTATATTAAAGAACAAGGAAAGACAAGTTGCATGAATGATAAACCAAATGAACTCACCGGATACAAAGGCAAAGGTTACGAAATGATTTATTGGGGCAGCGAGGAAGTTGTTCCTTCAGATGCTATCGAAGTTTGGAAATCGACAACTTTGACCAACGAAATGCTGATAAATCAAGGGAAATGGAAAACCAAAATATGGAAAAGCATGGGAGTTGGATTACTCGACGGGTATGCAAGTGTTTGGTTTGGGGATGGAAAGGATCAGCAAAAAGGAATCCGACTATGCCAGAATGATTCCCTTGTGGAGCCTCTGGCAGCATCAATAGATATTTTACCGGTTAAAAAGACGGATCAATCTGGGAACCACTTCTTCCTCATAACCGGAAGTTTTAAGACCCGTAAGCAAGCTGAAGTGCAGGTTGCAGCTCATATAAAACAGGGCTTTCATGATGCAATGGTTGTTGAAAAGGACAAGGTGTTCAGGATAGCAGTCTCATCTTACTCTTCACAGGAGGAAGCTCAAAAAGCACTCAATAAACTTTATTCCCGATTCAAAGGTATCTGGATTATGCAGAATTGATCTTTTCAGAATCAGATTGTTTGATACCTGTTAATTAATATTCCTAAAAGTTTGATAACTCTCCTGTTTCCTGCCTTCTAATAAACCGGCTTTGGTTTATATTTGCAGCCGATTATGGAACCTGAAATAACCCCATCATACAACGAAGAGAGTGTCCGGTCTCTCGATTGGAAAGAACATATTCGATTAAGACCGGGTATGTACATAGGAAAACTTGGCGACGGCTCATCGCAGGACGATGGTATTTATGTATTGATTAAGGAAATCATTGATAATGCAATTGATGAATTCGTTATGGGCTTTGGACGCACCATTGAAGTTTCGATAAAAGATCAAAAAGTTTCTATCCGCGATTATGGCCGCGGAATGCCTTTAGGGAAACTGATCGACTGTGTGTCTAAAATTAATACAGGTGCCAAATACGATTCCAAAGTTTTTAAAAAAGCTGTTGGGCTTAATGGTGTGGGCTCTAAAGCTGTTAATGCACTATCGGGCTACTTCATGGCGCAATCCATCAGAGAAGGAAAAACGAAAATCGCTGAATTTGAGCAAGGAAGGCTCATCCATGAATCAACAAAAGAAGAAAGTATATTGCGTTCAGGTAGTCTTATCTCATTTGTTCCTGATGTTGAGATATTCGGACACTTCCATTTTATTCCTGAATATATTGAGCAATTACTCTGGAATTATGTTTTCCTGAACAACGGACTCACTATCACATTTAATGGACAACGATTCCTGGCAAAAAACGGGCTTCTCGATTTGCTTGAACGCACCAACAATGGCAATCCTATCCTGTATCCCATTGTCCATATAAAAGATGACGACTTCGAATGTGCTTTCACACATAGTGCCAAGCAATACGGGGAAGAATATTATTCTTTTGTTAATGGGCAGCATACTACGCAGGGCGGCACACATCTGGCTACATTTCGGGAAGCTATCGTAAAAACAGTCCGAGAATTTTATAAGAAGGATTTTGAACCGGGCGATATCCGGTCATCGATCATCGCTGCAATAAGTCTTAAAGTGACAGAACCGGTTTTTGAGTCGCAGACCAAGACCAAACTTGGTTCGCAGTGCATGGAACCGGATGGGCAAACTATTCGCAACTATATTACTGAAATAGTAAAGCGCAACCTCGACAATTACCTGCATATAAACCCCGACACAGCAGAGGCTCTTTACCGCAAAATCCTGCAATCGGAGAAAGAACGTAAGGAAATGGCCAATATTAAAAAGCTGGCCAAAGAAAGTGTGAAAAAAGTGAGCCTTCACAATCGCAAACTTCGAGATTGCCGTGTTCATTACAACAGCAATGATGAGCGTAGGCTGGAAACCACTCTGTTCATCACTGAGGGCGATTCGGCAAGCGGATCAATAACCAAATCCAGGGATGTTAATACACAAGCCGTTTTCAGCCTCAAAGGGAAACCTCTTAACTGTTTTGGATTAAGCAAACGGGTAGTTTACGAAAATGATGAGTTTAACCTGCTTCAATCTGCATTGAGCATTGAGGAAGACCTCGAAAACCTTCGGTACAATAATATAGTTATCGCTACTGACGCCGATGTTGATGGTATGCACATCCGATTGTTGCTTCTTACGTTTTTTCTGCAATTCTTCCCTGACCTCGTAAAAGCCGGGCATATCTATATTCTTCAAACCCCGCTTTTTCGCGTTAGGAATAAAAAGAAAACGGACTATTGCTATTCAGATCAGGAACGGAAATCAGCCATTGAGGAACTTGGGCCAAATCCGGAGATTACACGTTTTAAAGGTCTTGGGGAGATTTCTCCCGATGAATTCAGGCATTTTATAGGTGCTACAATGAGACTTGATCCTGTAATTCTGCGGAAAGCGTCGGACATTCATGAAATTCTATCCTACTATATGGGGCGTAATACTCCCGAACGGCAGAGCTTCATTATCGACAATCTTCGTGTTGAGATTGATCTTGAAGAGGAAATTGCAGCTGTTGTTCCAGATTAGTATTTTCTCTTTCTATTGTTTTGCTTTTTGCATTCTGCCTCAATATCCAGAAATGCTTCTCCTAAATGTTCTATAATATCACTGGCCAGCATTGATTCCTGACCTTTATCCCTTGCAGCGTAGTCTCCTGCCATACCATGAATATAAACGCCTGATATTGCGGCTTCTTTTGGAGTATAGCCTCTTGCGAGCAAGCCGAGAAGTACTCCTGTGAGTACATCACCACTGCCTCCTGTAGCCATTCCTGCATTCCCTGTGCTATTAAAATAGCATTGTCCGTCAGGGCAGCAAATAACTGTGTATTTCCCTTTTAGAACAAGGTAAATACGGAATTTAACCGCAAAGTTACGAGCTTCTTCAAAACGATTAAAATCATCATTGCTTTTGCCTGAAAGCCTTTCAAACTCTTTAAGGTGTGGAGTAAGAATACAATCAGGTGGTAAAAATGCCAGCCATGTTTTATTTTCAGATAAAATGTTTAAAGCGTCTGCATCAATTACCATAGGTTTCCTGGCTTCCTGTATCAATAGTTTTAAAGCTTTGTGAGTCAATTCATCTGTACCAATGCCAGGACCAACTCCGATTGCATTATAGGGTGTGAGATCGGGAATGGCAGTAAAAAAATCAACTGAAGAATCATAGGATGTCATACATTCTGGTACTGCAACCGGCATAACCATAAGACTATTTTGAGGAATATGTGCAGTTACTAATCCTGCTCCTGACCGGAGACAGGAACGTGCAGATAGAACAGCCGCACCCATTTTACCGCCAGATCCGGCTATTAATAATGCATGTCCGAAATTACCTTTATGAGCAAAAACAGGGCGGGGGTGAATAAGAGCTGTAATATCGTGCTTTGTTGTAAAATAATTTTTCGTTTCAACACTGGCTATAAAATCAGCATGCAATCCAATTGACAGAATATGCCATTCACCAGAGAACAAGGCATTTTCCGGAAACATAAATGCAAGCTTTGGTAATTCAAAAGTTAAGGTAAAATCCGCATGAACAATTCCTGTCGGATTATGAATACTACTTTGATCAGCAAATAATCCCGAAGGAATATCAATAGAAATGATTTCTGCCGGGCTGGCATTTATCTGGCGAATAATCTCTGTTTCAAAGCCCTCAGCAGGTCTTGAAAGTCCGGACCCTATAATAGCATCAATGATCAGATCCGTTTCATCAAAATCCGGCAATGAAACACCGTGAGCAAGCCAGGTAACTTTAGTAATAGTCTCAGACAACAACCTCTGCATATTAATCCCGAAATCTGCTGATTGTTGATTTCCAACCTTTAGTGCATATACTTCAACGGAATAACCTTTCGCTATTAACATTCTTGCAATTGCAAGTCCATCACCTCCGTTATTTCCAGAGCCACAAACGATCTTCACCTTAACGGCAGAAGAATATCGGGCCATTATCCAATTCAGACAGGCATTGGAGGCCCTTTCCATCAAATCCTGTGAGGAAATCGGCTCGTTTTCTATTGTAAAGGTATCTGCCATCCTTATTTTATCTATGCTTAGGATTTTCATCTGTTGATAATTTGATTTTTAAAGGTAAGATGCCTGCCTGTCGGCAGACAGGGAATATACCATGATTTCTAATATTATCATTTCCGCTTAGTGATTTTGCAAACATGGCGATTGTATGAGTGTTATTTGGATTATCGCTTAAAAGTAGCACTATTTGTCCTATAAAAAAAACCTGCCGGGATGGGGAGTGCAGGTTTTTAGAAGAGATTATTACAGGAGGGATTGGGAAAGAAGTGAATTTGAAGATACGGGGGCAAGACCCGTTGAATTTATCTCAGCTATTTAATAAATCCGATACAAAGATCGCACATAGAAAAGTCAAAAACTGACGAAATGAATAAGCGTGCCAGTTTCATGAATAAGTGTGTCTAAAAAATGAATAAGCGTAGATTTTAAACCTCTTTTTAATAAAATAACGAACTGATTTACCCTGTTTTTTATCCCTCCAGGCATCCAAAATCATTGTATTTTTGCTAAAAATATCTTGTCCTTCGACAAAATGAACGATTCCTTAGAAACATCTTCTCTAAAATCTGAGTTCTCGGCTGCTGATCTCGTTGGATTTCTGCAGTCGCAGGGTGCCGACAGGCTAAATCTGTTCAAACAAGCTGCTGCTGTTAAGAAACACTATGTTGGCAATAAAGTCTATTTCAGAGGACTGGTTGAGCTTTCCAATATTTGTTCAAAAAACTGTTTCTATTGTGGAATAAGGGTCGGCAATCAAAAACCAACCAGATATATGGTTACAGAGGATGAGGTTTTGGACGCAGCCCGTTTTGCACTGGAAAACGGATATGGCTCTATGGTGCTCCAATCCGGCGAACGCTGCGACAAACGTTTTATTGAAACTGTTTCCGGTTTGCTTCAAAAAATAAAGACACTATCGGGTGACAAACTCGGAATCACTCTATCCATGGGAGAACAGGATGATGCTACTTATCGGGAATGGTATGCCAATGGAGCACACCGCTACTTGCTGCGAATAGAAACATCAGACAGGAATCTATATTATCGTATGCATCCAAACGATAGCAAACATGACTTCGACAACCGCATCAATGCATTGAAAATGCTCCGATCTATTGGATACAACGTTGGATCCGGTGTAATGATCGGCTTACCTTTTCAGACACTTGAGCATCTGGCCGGCGATTTACTCTTCTTCAAACAGTTGGATGTGGACATGGTAGGGATGGGGCCGTATATTGAACATGAAGATACACCACTCTTCGAATTCAGGAAACAACTCTGGACAAAGAGAGAGCGTTTCGACGTATCACTTAAGATGGTTGCTTTGCTTCGCATAATGATGAAGGATATCAATATAGCCGCCACCACAGCCATGCAGGCCCTCGACAAACAAGGTCGTGAAAAAGCTCTTAAAGTAGGAGCAAATATTATTATGCCCAACCTTACGCCCATTAAATACCGCGAAGATTATCTCTTGTACGAAGATAAACCCTGTATTGACGAGGACGCCGCTGAATGTCGTAGCTGCCTGGAAGCCCGCATACATATGGCTGGTGATGAAATAGGGTATGGCGAATGGGGTGATTCTAAACATTTCGCAAAACGCAACTCTGATTCCTAAAAGGAATAATCTCACTATACTTTACTTGTAAGCTATGTCCCGAAAAGAAAGAAAACCATTTCCTGTGTTTGAAAATGTGCTGATTATTGATGCCGGGGCAGAAGGGAAAGCTATTGCCAGGATCGAAGACAAAGTAATATTTATTCCTTTTGTTGTTCCCGGCGATGTGGTCGATATTCAGGTGGTAGCGAAAAAGAAATCTTTTTTTGAAGGAAAAGCAATTAAGCTACACATCCCTTCCGATAAGCGTACCGAACCCTTTTGCAGCCATTTCGGCACATGCGGTGGATGCCGCTGGCAGAATATGAAATATGAAGATCAGTTATTTTATAAGCAGAAGCAAATTGAAGACAATTTCCAACGTATAGGTAAATTTGAATTCCCACCATTAAGGCCAATCATAGCTTCGGAAAACACGCAATATTACCGGAACAAACTGGAATACACTTTCTCGGAGCGCAGATGGCTTACAAGTAAAG
The DNA here is from genome assembly GCA_964511085.1 of uncultured Lentimicrobiaceae bacterium. Taxonomy (GTDB): domain Bacteria; phylum Bacteroidota; class Bacteroidia; order Bacteroidales; family DASVHX01; genus DASVHX01. The sequence goes on along the minus strand of CAZEDO010000013.1, from coordinate 18,184 downwards.
ATATGCCAATGATTCCAGGTGATAAAGGAATGTTAAGCCTGGGATTTCATGTGCCACTTATTTTTGATAAAATACTTGACATCGATCATTGCTACCTTCAGCCTGCACCTTCTGATGAGTTGCGTCTGGCAGCCAAAAAATATGCTGTTGACCATGACCTCACATTCTATAATGCCAGGACATGGACCGGCTTCCTACGGAATATGATTATCCGCAACAATACATCCGGGCAGGTAATGCTAATCATGGTGTTCGGAAATAATGATAATGAAGCCATTAAATCAATGCTAACTCATCTGGCGGAAAAATTTCCACAGGTCTCTTCGCTGATGTACACTATAAACACGAAGAAAAACGATGTAATCTCTGACCTGGAAATTATCCTTTATAAAGGTGAACCATTCCTGGTTGAACAAATGCCATCCTTCGTCAGGGAAAGAAATCCGCTTAAATTTAAGATAGGCCCGGTTTCATTCTATCAGACTAACCCTGTTCAGGCTTTTCAACTTTATAAAACTGTTTATGACCTTGCAGAGTTTAAGGGAAGTGAAATAGTTTACGATCTCTACACCGGGACGGGCACTATAGCCAACTTTATTGCCGGAGCAGTGAATAAGGTAATTGGTATCGAATATATCAGTTCAGCAATTGATGATGCCCGTGAGAATTCTGTTGCTAACCACATAGTCAACACAGCCTACTTCGCTGGTGATATGGTAAAAGTCCTCAATGAAGAATTTGTGCTTGAAAACGGGAAACCGGATATTGTAATTACTGATCCACCTCGATCTGGAATGCATGACAAAGTGATCCGGCAGTTAATGGAAATAGGACCGGAAAAGATTATTTACGTGAGTTGCAACCCTGCTACTCAGGCAAGGGATATAGCATTAATGGATGAATTTTACCAAGTTACCGTTGTTCAGCCAGTTGATATGTTCCCACATACGCATCATGTGGAAAATGTTGCACTCCTGATCAAACGCCCGGTCCATTAATGAATTCCTTCAACTTATCTGCAGTCTCCTTAACATCAATAGAAATTCCTTCTACAACAAGTTTGGCTTGTGTGTAATAGATTTCCCGCCCGGGCAGATGTGTTGTTATTTTTTGGTTAAAGTCATCACCGGGCAACATTTGAATCAGGGGTCTTTTCCTGCGGGAGTTTAGAAGGCGTTGCGCCAGAGCAGCCGGTGCAAGCTTTAAGTAAAGTGTTACTCCGTTTGTATTCATTAAATCCATATTGTCGAAAAAGCAAGGTGTGCCACCTCCGCACGAAATTACCATTTGTGCATGATTGAGGTTATTTTCCAGCAACTCATGTTCCATTTTACGAAACATGGGCTCCCCGTATTTCGAAAAAAAATCGGCGATACTTATCTTGTAATTTTCTTCAAAAAGCTGATCCAGGTCTATGTAATCATAACCCATATGGTTGGCGAGCCTTTTGCCAAAGGTTGATTTACCACTGCCCATATAGCCGATTATGAATATTATCATGCGTCAAACTTACATAAAAAGTAATTGAAAATGGAGGAATCATCTTATCATTTCAGGCAGATTGCTGATTATAGAAGTAAAAGCATTCACTAATTCCTGAATACGCCGGTTCTTGTTATTATTCCAAATTGATTGATAATGCTGTATGTCTGCAAGTAAAATTGCCTATCTTCGTAGAGAAGCAAATTCAGTGTAAATGCTCATCCAGGATATTTTATTAAAATACTGGGGTTATTCAACTTTCCGTCCATTACAGGAAGAAATTATCAACTCAGTAATGGAAGGAAGGGACACCTTGGCGCTGTTGCCAACCGGAGGTGGAAAATCTATCTGTTTCCAGGTTCCGGCGATGGCTTTGGATGGTGTTTGCCTGGTTATCACTCCACTTATTGCTTTGATGAAGGATCAGGTGGAAGGACTTCAACGAAAAGGCATTAAAGCATCTGCCATTTATTCAGGTATGAATTCGCATGAGATAGAAATTGCATTCAGCAACTGCATCAATGGTGGAACAAAGTTTCTTTATTTATCGCCCGAAAGATTGGAATCGGATAAGTTCCTGGGCAATTTACCTTTGATGAAAATTTGCCTGATTGCAGTAGATGAAGCACATTGTATTTCGCAATGGGGCTATGATTTTCGCCCACCTTATCTTAATATAGCTGCAATACGAAAACATTTGCCGGGTATTCCTGTGCTGGCCTTAACTGCAACTGCTATTCCAAAGGTAGTAAATGATATCCAACAAAGGTTGCAATTTGCAAAACAGAATGTTTTCAGCACCAGCTTTGAGAGGAAAAATCTGGCTTACCTTGTTTACCATGAAGAAGATAAACTTAACCGGCTACTGAGAATTACCAACAGGGTAGGAGGGACCGGCATCGTTTATGTCCGGAACCGCAGGAAAACCAAGGAAATTTCCGATTTTCTCCAAAAACATCAAATAGCAGCCGATTACTACCATGCCGGTCTGGAAGCAAAATTACGCAGTAATAAACAGGAAGCGTGGAAATCGGGAAAATGCAGGATTATTGTTGCAACAAATGCTTTCGGGATGGGGATTGACAAACCTGATGTTCGTTTTGTTGTGCACATGGATCTGCCGGACAGTATTGAAGCCTACTTCCAGGAAGCAGGCAGAGCTGGACGCGATGGCAAAAAAGCTTATGCTGTAATGTTAACTGAAAAAGCTGATGAGGTAGAGGCACATCGCAATATCGAAACATCGTTCCCCGCTATCTCATTCATTAGAAATGCTTATCAGGCTTTAGGAAACCACTTCAACCTTGCAACCGGAGGCGGTAAAGATCAAAGCTTTGATTTTGATCTAAACAGTTTCAGCGTTGAATTTAAAATGAAACCCATCAATGTTTTTCATGCATTAAAGATATTGGAACGAGAAGGCTACCTGCAGATGAATGAAGCTATGGACAACCCGCCAAAGCTGCACATTCTTGCTGGGCAGGATGACTTGTACCGCTATCAGGTTGAAAATCCGGATGGTGATATTGTACTCAAAGCTGTACTTCGCTCTTATGGAGGAGTTTTTAATGACTTTATTACCGTTAGTGAAGCTGAAATAGCAAGACGTTCCTGTCGTGAAATACAAGATGTGGTTAACTCTCTCAAACGTATGTCAAAGGATGGCCTGGTTTCTTATATTCCTCAAAAAACGATGCCCCAGATTATCTATACGCGCGAAAGGTTTTCTTCTGATAATCTAAATTTTACGGCAGAAAATTACTACAATCGCAAAACTGAAGCCGAAACACGCCTGAATGCTATTATTAATTATGTTAACGAAAAAAATAATTGCCGGAACCAGTTACTGCTTGCATACTTTGGCGACAAAAGTCCGGCCCGCTGTGCAATTTGTGATTTGTGTATTTTACGTAATAAAGCCGAACTGAAGGAACAAGAATTTCAAAATATTGTCGTCTCAATTAAAAAGATAACAAGTGAACATCCTGCTGACTTACAGCAAATTATTCAACAATGCAAAGGGTTTAAAGAGGACAAAGTCATTGCTGTTTTGCGTTTTCTGGCCGACAGCAACCAGGTAATTGCAGATGAAACCGGACACTATAACTTTGTATAATCACAAATAAGTCATTTATGCGATTGCCCCGTTCGTTTTATCTCAGAGATGATGTTGTGGTTATCGCAAGGGAACTTCTGGGAAAATACATAGTGACAACATTTGATGATAGACTCACTTCTGCAATTATCACTGAAACAGAAGCATATGCTGGTGTTTTTGATCGGGCATCGCATGCCTTTGGAGGCAAATGCACTCCCCGTACTGAAGTTATGTTCCGGCAAGGAGGCATAGCATATATATATCTGTGCTATGGTATGCATTCCTTATTTAACATCGTAACCAACAAAGAAGGAATTCCTCATGCAGTGCTTATCAGAGCTATTGAGCCAGTTGATGGAATTGATGTAATGGAAAAACGGTTGGGTAGAAATTCATCAGTAAAGAACTTCACAAATGGGCCTGGCAAATTGGCGAAGGCATTAGGTATTCACTATCGGCAATCCGGAACTGATTTATGCAGTGACAGCGCGGATAGAAAAGAAAGCAATACTTGGATTGAAGAAAGAGAATCTATTCCTATTAATGGACAAATAAGAGTTACGACGCGTATTGGAGTGCAATATGCTGCTGAAGACGCACTGCTTCCTTATCGTTTTCTGTTAGACTTGATAAGGTAGGCAGAAAGCTGGTAGTGAAGGAAAGTTCTGTTAGAAAAATAAAAATTAGAAGGTCTGGATGAGGTTCTGAAAGTTGATGTATTCGTTTGCATCTTCTTCATAGATACCAACACTCATACCAATGATTTTAAATGTTCTGAATTCGCCGGCAACTCTTGAAAAATGAATTTCATATTCAACTTTATTTTCATCACGTATTATAACTTTTGCTAAATTTTCATTACGGTCAGAACTTAGTTTTTTATTGCAATAGGGGCAGTAAAAATCAAGTCTGTCGCCTTTCTTGAATACTAATGAAGGGTGTTTAACAAGAGCATAATCACCAACATCAGGGTAAAGAATGATAAGGCCGGCCTTATTTTCCTTACTTCTTGTAGCAAATATAACATTCTTGCCCACATTCAGAAGATTATGACAGGATGGGCACAAGAACTCGTTTTGCATCTGAATTGCTATTAGTCGATTTGGTGAAAGTGCGTATAAAGTTAGTCAAATATAAGAAGGAATGCAAGAGATATTATTATGATTAACAAAAATTAGCATTATTAAAGTTCTTGTATATGCTGTGCAAATATTTATGTTGCAATCGCTATTGTTGGTGGTATCATTTCATCCAAATATTATGATCTCAGACTTATTTTTCAAATATAGTGTAACAGAGTTGTTTAGCTTGTAGTTGAAAATGCGTTTTGTCTGTAGCGGAAACAAGTGTTTAGTTGTAGTTGGAATGACTACACGCAACAAAAGTTAGTCTATTTTCAGGCAAAGTGCAATAAGCACCTGATTTTATTGCGACCTTTGGACTCGAAAAAGTAAAATGATTATGGAACGTAGAAAGCGTATTGCTCTTGTGGCTCATGATAACCGTAAAAAAGACCTGATGGAATGGGTGGAACACAATGTTACTATTTTGTTGGAACACCAGATTATTTGTACAGGGACTACTGGTACTCTTGTTGAGAATCTGCTTAGAAGGGCTTGTGTTAACCTTGGAGGGGACGAAGAAAAAGTGAATGTTATCCGCTTGAAATCAGGACCTTTGGGTGGCGACCAGCAATTAGGAGCTATGATTTCAGAGGGAGGGATAGACATAATGATCTTTTTCTGGGATCCGATGGAGCCCCAACCACACGATGTTGATGTTAAAGCACTGCTGAGGATCACAGTCCTTTACAATATTCCTACCTGCTGCAACCGTTCCACCGCCGATTTCCTGATTACTTCACCTATTTTCGGCCAGGCATATACACCAAAAGTGAAAGACTATAGTAACTACATCAATCGGAAGCTGAATATTTAAGAATAGAATTGTCCTGTGATAGTTCGGAAGCTGAAACTTGAATTAAAAATACAGGTGGTTTGCTTTGGCAAACCACCTGTATTTTTTAGCAATCAAACTCAAAACTGAATGTTAGTGATAACGTATTGCTGATACGTAATTCAAATTCACGAAATCACTTCAATACCAAAGAAGGGGAAAGTTGCAGCAGCATTCTTTTCATTTATTCGCAAGTAGAACTTCCCGTCTTTAAAAACGAAATAGCCATAGTTTTTATGTGCTTTCCGGAAAGTGCTAGTCAAAAGGTCGTTGCCTTCAGATAGACAGGTGTAGCGATACAACTTTAGTCCATTCCTCGAAGTTATATACTCCATCATTGCCATACACAGGGTGTCATTGTTTTCGCATATCACCGGGAGCTTTTCAAATTGATGTTTCCCATCTGAGTAAGAATTAATATCATGGTTTTTAACTTTAAACACCTTGCCATCAGCAGAGACGATTTTTGTTTTAAAAAGTCCTTGTTTAAGTTCCTTGCCAAAATAAGTATTGCCATTTGCTGAAACATAACATACCTTTTCAGCTGCCATCGATTTGATTCCAATTGCTACCATGATGAACATGATAATAAAAATTGATTTTTTCATGATTTAGTCCTCCTGAATATTTATTAATACTTGTTTAAATTCGCAAGTAAAATTACTCAACGCGCTGTACGTTAATCAAATGTAATCGACAAAACGAAGTAGTTAACCGATATTTCGGGATGACAGGATTTGTGTTTGATAAAGCTGCGTACTTAACCACTCACCGATCAAAACAGGTTGTTTGCCGATACGATGATAGTTAATGAAGATTTACAAGGCCCTACTGGTAAATCATTTGCCTGTTATTACTATTTCCCTTAATTTTGACCCTTGTTAATCTACTCTGCCTATTATTCCTCTATTATAACTCACTTCGCTCTATCTATAATCAATATCCTTAATTATTCATAAAACCAATTATTCATGAGAACAAAATGCTTAATGCTATTTCTAGTCCTTTTCGGCTGGGGCATGGTGCAAGCCCAGGAAGGCAAGATTGACTTTGTGTCCTACAATCTGCCTAACGGCATGCATGTTATCCTTCATCAGGACAACACCACACCTATTGTGGCAGTAACAATTACTTACCATGTAGGGTCCAAAAACGAAAAAGCCGACCGCACAGGTTTTGCGCACTTCTTTGAACATCTTATGTTCGAAGGATCAGACAATATTGCCAGGGGTGAATACGAAAAATTAACCCAAAATGCCGGCGGACAACTAAATGCCAATACAAGTTTTGACCGCACTTTTTATTATGAGCTTTTACCATCCAACCAACTGGAACTTGGTTTATGGATGGAGTCGGAACGTCTTTTCCATCTTAAACTCGACAGTGTGGGTGTAGAAACCCAACGAGGCGTTGTAAAGGAAGAACGCAAACAATCCTATGACAACCGCCCTTACGGTTCTATAGTGGAGCAGGTGTTCTCACATTCCTTCAAGGAGCATCCCTATCGCTGGACACCGATAGGCTCAGCTCAGTATATCGACCAAGCCAGTATATCAGAATTTATTGATTTTCATAATACATACTATGTACCTGAAAATGCAACACTGTCCTTAGCAGGTGATTTGGATATTGAAAAAGCAAAACAAATAATTGATAAATATTTTTCGGGCATACCCCGAGGTGTAAAACCAATAGTCAGGCCAACATTAGTTGAGCCTCCTCAGACAGCCGAAATACGCGATACCGTTTATGATAACATACAACTTCCAGCAGTTATCCAGGCTTATCATATGCCCGCACAGGGAACAGATGATTATTATGCACTTAATATGCTTACAACATTGCTATCGGATGGAGAAAGTTCAAGAATGACCAAATCCATTGTTGATAAGCAGCAGAAAGCTGTTTACCTGGGATCCTTCCCTTTCGCACTGGAAGATCCGGGCCTTTTCCTTGTCTTCGGAATCGTGAATATGGGTGTTGATCCTAAAGAACTTGAAGTAGCTGTAAATGCTGAAATTGCTAAAGCCCAGAATGAAGATATGAGCGACAGTGAATTCCAGAAATTACGCAATAAGATGGAAAATGAGTTTGTTACCCGCAACAGCACCATGGCAGGTATTGCCGAGAGTTTATCTAATTATTATGTCTATTTCGGTGATGCAAATCTTATCAATACAGAAATAAACCGCTATATGAAGGTGACAAAGGCTGATATTCGCCGCGTTGCCAACCAGTACCTTACCAAACAAAATCGCGTAGTATTGTATTACCTGCCCAAAACTTCGGCACAAAAATAAAGGAGGCTAAAACCATGAAAAAAATTATTATAAGCCTGGCACTGTCTGTCCTGATAGCAATTCCGGTAATCGCACAGGTAAAACAAACAACGAAGAATACTGATAAGAAAAACCTTGCACCCAAAGAAATACTTGACCGTAGCATTCGTCCGCTTCCTGGTCCGGCACCCACAGTACTTGTTGGTAACTACGATTCCTTTGAACTGCCTAACGGATTAAAGGTTTTTGTTGTTGAAAATCACAAGATTCCACGCGTATCGTACACCCTCACACTTGACTTCGACCCGATCCTGGAAGGGGATAAGGCAGGTTATGTTAATTCAGCCGGACAACTGCTGCGCACCGGCACAACAACAAGAACAAAAGATCAGTTAGATGAAGCAATTGATTTTATTGGCGCCAACCTTCAGACTTCCCCTGAAGGGCTTAATGCATCTGTACTTAAAAAGCATAACGAGGAACTAATCTCCATCATGAGTGATATAGTCCTTAATGCATCTTTCAAACAAGAGGAACTTGATAAGATAATTAAGCAAACACTCTCTGGCCTGGAAGCCGAGAAAAATGACCCGGAAGCTATTTCTACTAAGATCAGTAAAATTCTGGTTTACGGCAAGGATCATCCATATGGTGAACCAATGACTGAAAAGACAGTAAATAGTGTTACTCTTGAGCAATGTACAAACTTCTACAAGACCTATTTCAAGCCGAATATTGCTTATCTGGCCATTGTTGGCGACATTACCACAGATGAAGCTAAAGCCCTAACCGAAAAATATTTCAGTGCATGGAGTCGGGGTGATGTTCCTAAAGCTATTTATAAAACACCTCAATTCCCTCATATGCCAGTTGTTGCTATTATGGATCGCCCAAATGCTGTGCAGACAACTCTTGCTATCGGTTATCCTGTGGAGTTGCGCCCCGGATCTGAGAATGCAATAAAGGCGAAGGTTACGAATACAATATTAGGAGGAGGAACATTCAGGCTATTTAACAACCTTCGCGAGAAACACGCTTATACTTATGGAGCTTATTCGCAGCTAACTCCTGACAAAGTAATAGGGCGCTTTGGTGCATCAGCCGAAGTGGCTAATGCAGTTACTGACAGTTCTGTTGTTCAAATCCTTTACGAAATGAACCGCTTACGCAGCGAAATGGTACCACTGGAAGAACTTACACTTATTAAAAATTACCTTTCAGGGAACTTTTCGTTAGCGCTGGAAAACCCACAAACTGTGGCCAATTTTGCCATCAACACTGCACGCTACAATCTGCCAAAAGATTACTATGCCAACTACCTCAAAAACCTGGCTTCTGTTACTTCCGATGACGTTCTGGCAATGGCAAAACAATATATCAGACCCGACAACTGCTATATACTGGCAGTGGGAAAGGCAGAAGATATTGCATCAAAACTGAAGCAATTTACGAAAGGAGCAAAAATTCAATATTACGATATTGATGGCAACACTTATAACCCGGAGAATAAAGTGAAACCAGCCCCTGCAGGAGTTACAGCCGAATCGGTTATAAGTAATTATGTTACTGCAATCGGCGGAGCCAAAAAGCTTGCTAAAGTGAAGGATGTTGCAATGCATTTGAATTCGAATATGCAGAATATGACAATTAACATTGACATTTACCAGAAAGCGCCCAACAAAATGCTGATGGAAGTGAGCATGGGAGAAACTAAACTGCAAAAACAGGTATTCGACGGCACACGTGGCCGTTCAGTTTCCCCAATGCAAGGCGAAGACAAGGAACTTGAAGGTAAGGAACTGGATGATCTGAAGTATCAGGCTATCATGTTTCCGGAACTCGATTATGCAAGCTACGGAATGAAAATTGAACTACTTGGCGTTGAAGACCTGAACGGTAAAAGCGCATATAAAGTATTGGTTACTTATCCCAATGGCATGACCGATAATGACTATTTTGATATTGTAAGTGGGCTAAGGGTTCGGAGCATCGGCGAGGGCGGTACAAAAGACTTCTCCGATTACAAAGCGGTTGATGGTATCCTGTTCCCGCATACAATGACGCAGGAAATGGGTCCCGGAACCATGAAACTAACTGTTGCTACTATAACCCTCAACGGTAAAATAAAAGATGATATGTTCCTGGTAAAATAAGGACGATTTTGTTCTAAACAAAAGGGGTATTCGCTTGGGCGGATGCCCTTTTTTGCTTGAATATGGATTATTCTTGGGGCAACACCAGATCACCTCATGAATAATTAGTTCCACTCATCGCATTATTCTCACCTTTTCCCAGATATTTGAACTGTTTAACCAAACGAACTATTTGGCGTTAGCTGCCATAGGTTCGACTCATGCTCATGCCAGAGCTGTTCTATCTTTCAAACCGGGCCTGCATTTATTGATATTGCAACGTAAGTTCACTGCAACCATAAGTTTGTCTTCTGGAAATTAAAATCAGTATTTACAGAATTTCTTCCTGGAAATAGAATTACTATCCTTTCATTTTCTCCCACAGCCTTGCCGCCTGAATCCTTGATTCGGCAAGGATTACCTCTTCATTAACGGTAAGTAAGTTTCCATTTTCGACGATAAGTTTCCCATTCGAAATTACATGGCTCACGTGCCGCGCTTCAATTCCAAACAGAAAGTGTCCAAGGAAATTACTTGCAGTGAGTGGGGTAGGAGTGTCGTAATCCAATACGACAAGGTTGTTTTCTCCATCGCCTTCAAAATTATTTGAATTCAGGTAATTATGCGCATTCCTGAAGCGGCGGTATGTTTCAGGATAATCGATTGAATCGTAATTATGCCCGGCAAAAAAAGCTGCTTTGGCACTTCGTAGCATATCACTGTGCATACCATCGGTTCCCATCATAATATTTTTACCAAGTCCTGCCGAATTGAAATTGCCAACCTGGTTGTTCAGGTTGCTTTCAGTGTTTTGAACGATCCATGCCGGAGAATCAGCAATAAGATGTTTCTCGTTTTTATTGAGATGAAGGCAATGCCCGAGGATTGTTTTAGGGAAGCCAAGTACTCCGGCATCCGACAAGCGTTCAATCACTCTTTTGTTGTGATACGACAGGCACTGTGCCTGGTCATACTCATCTTCCGCAACATGAACATGAATTCCTGAATTCGTTTCTTTTGCCAGGGAAACAGCGTGATCAAGTGTTTCATCTCCAACAGTAAATGAGGCATGCAAACCTACAAGACCTTGTTTTTTTCTAAGGTATTTGGTTGTTTCGTCGAGGCCCCTTTTTGCAATTTCCAGGCCATCACGGTCAGAAATTTCATAGCACAACAAGTGACCAACACCAACTTCATCAAATGCCTGCGCAATGGTTTCGAGGCTGCCAACTACTGCAAATGGTGAAGCATGGTGGTCGATAGCAAAAGTGACACCGTTTTTGGCACAGGCCATTGCTGTTACCAAGGCACTGGAGCGGATCATATCGATGTCAAGCGCTTTATCGAGCGTCCACCAGATATACTGAAGTATTTCGAGGAAATTGTCCGGGTTCTTCTTTGGTGCGCCCATGCCCCGTGCCAGAGCGGAATATACGTGATGGTGACCACAGGCAAAGGATTTAGTGATAAATTTTCCGGAACAGTCGATAGTCCGCATTTTTCCGGAATATTCAGGATCCAGAGAAAAGTTTAAACTGCCTTTTGGGCCTTCATCAGCAAAAATGTCTGTTTGTCTGAACTCCAGCGTTTGCCAGTCGATAAAGGTGCCGTTTTTAAGTATGATCATATCATGAATTTTACGAGGTAAAGTTAGGCGGAAAATTCAAAAAGATCAACACTTGAATATATTTATGATATGTTTGTTATCTGTTGCTTTCAAGATTTTCTATCCGGTTCATCAGGATATCAACTTTTTTTGTCAGATCTGCATTAGAGCTTTCAAGTTTCTCAATAATATCCTGTTGCTCCTGAACTGCTTTTACCAGAGGCGAAAATAAATCGTTGTAGCGCATACCGAGCATGCCATTATCATCTGAGCTGATAATGCCATTGTTTGCATCGCCCATTTCGATTAGCGTTTTTTGAACTTCCTGGGCAATAAAGCCATATTCTGTTTTTTGTTTTTCATCATTTGTCCGGTAATACGAAACTGGATTTAGCTTTTTTATAAAATCAAGCCCTAATGTGGTAGGTTGTATATTTGCTTTCCATCGGCTGTCAGAAGTTATTGTCCAGCCTACCTGGATGCCGGCATACCCTATAGATGTATTTCCCAATCTTAATTGGTAACTGCCGGTGGCTGAAGGTACTTGCGCGTTCTGCCCGATACCGACATTATATGTCCCAGTAGTAACATTACCTAAGGCAAAGTCGGCGATTGCAGTATTGTATCCTCCAAAGTTGTTTAAAAGTGCATACACTCCTACAGCAGTATTATTGTTTCCGATGAAATTGGAAGCGAGTGCTTGATACCCCAATGCAGTATTATTACTTCCTGAGTTGTTCAAATAAAGTGTTTTAAATCCGTTGGCGGTATTATAACTTCCGGAAGTGTTGGAAGATAGTGCACTCCACCCGGTGGCGGTATTTTCGTTCCCGTCGATGCTGGAATAAAGCGATTGAAATCCGTTAGCAGTATTTTTACTTCCTGTGGTGTTGGAGTGAAGCGTACGCCATCCGTTGGCAGTATTGTCGTTTCCATATGTGTTGGAATAGAGCGCTTCCTCCCCGTTAGCGGTATTGTAAATTCCGGTTGAATTATTGCGCATGGCACTGGTACCTGTTGCTGTGTTATGATATCCGGTAGTATTCGACAAGAGAGCACTTTCTCCGCAGGCTGTATTTCCATAACCTATAGAATTGGAGCTTAAGGCATTACAGCCTACTGCCAAATTCCAGCTACCGGAGGAATTCGAAAACAAAGCCTTTGAACCCAGGGCAGTATTGGCAACACCCGTCGAATTGCTGCGTAATGCATTGTCGCCAACGGCCACGAGGTTTGAACCTGAAAAGTTGCTATAAAGTGCATTTGCTCCGGCAGCTGTATTTTCATTTCCCGTGCCGTTATTAATGAGGGCATTTGCTCCGGATGCGGTATTACTGTTTCCTGTAGTATTGTTTGCAAGTGCGTCTATTCCAGTGGCAGTATTGTAGTTTCCTCCGGTGTTGCCTAAAAGTGATTCATATCCGTCGGCTGTATTAAAGTTTCCTGTTGTGTTGTTGAATAGCGAATACGTTCCGTTGGCAACATTGCGTTCTCCTGTTGTGTTGTTATAAAGTGCCCGCCAGCCATTTGCAACATTGTTACTTCCTGTTATGTTGTTATATAGCGATCCCCATCCGTTGGCAGTATTGTTGAATCCTTCAGTGTTGGAATAAAGTGCCTGAAATCCGTTGGAGGTATTGTTGTTTCCTGTGGTATTTGAATAAAGGGCCTGTGATCCGTTCGCGGTATTCTCGGTTCCGGTAGAGTTGGAAAAAAGCGTTTGATTCCCGCAGGCAGTATTGTTGTTTCCTTCATTGTTATAAAGTGCATACCTTCCGTTGGCAGTATTGTTGCTTCCTATAGTGTTGCTATAAAGTGAAAGCATTCCGTTGGCGGTATTGCTGCTTCCTGTTGTGTTGTTATACAAAGCATATGTTCCGGTAGCGGAATTATCGAACCCTAAGGTATTGGAATATAACGATTGGTAACCAATGGAAGTATTATTGTTTCCGGTGGTGTTGGAATAAAGAGCCTTTCCTCCGCAGGCTGAATTAGCATACCCTGTGGAATTTGAATAAAGCGCCTGATAACCGGTAGCTGTATTATTGTTTCCTGTAGTAATTAAATTTAATGTTTGATATCCATAACCTACATTGAACGGAAAAGCATTATCAATATACCCTGCTTTCTGATTATTAACCTTAATCATCAGCGGCTGTGCATCTTTGGTGCCAATAAAATTTGTTGCCGGATTGGTTCCGCTGTTTCCGGTAAGTCCCCATCCTAAACCACTTCCTGCAATTTCCCAGACAGGTATTATGCTGGTCCCGGAATTAAGATAAATACCAGGAGTATTATCGGTTTGATAAATTATAAGTCCAGCCGCCGGGCTGACAATGGCATTTCGCTGGGCTAGCGTCATTCTGGGGAATAACAACCCTTTTTCGGTGGATTTCACATCCAGCATCGCTGAATTATCGGGAGCACTGCCATCGGTATTGACAGCAACCTGGGCATTGACTGACATGCTGAATGCCAGGAATAATAGATAGAATAGGTTTTTCATAGGTTTATGTGTTTGAAATTATTTATTTTCTAATTTTTCGATCAGTTGCATTAAGCGTTCATTTTGTGTTTTAAGTTCTTCAATTGCAAGTTGCTGTGTTTCATTCTGAGAACTTAATTCCTGCACTGCTTTTACCAGCGGCACTACAAACTCTGAATAACGAAGGCCATATAAACCATCGGCATTTTGTGGTTTCTCCACTCCACTGAAATCGTAACCGCATTCTTTGGATGCCTGCTCGACTTCCTGGGCTACAAAACCTGTCATCCTTATTTTTTCGATATCATATTTGCCAGGCCATTCCGTATCTTCTTTTTTCCCTTTATACATCATTTCATTTTGGCGGTGTATATTCAGATTGTAAGTGACCGGGCGAAGTTTTTCGATAAAAGCCAGGCCTGGCACATTGGCTACTACATTATCTTTTATACGCCCGTCACTATATGTTGAAAATGCTACCTGTCCTTTGATGCTTGTCACGGAAAAATCACCTATTTCAACAGAATTGCTTATACTGGAGTTACCGCCAACATTATAACCCAGGCCGGTCCAGTTGCTGAGGGGGGAAATAGTCGGATAAGCGTTGAATCCTATAGCAGTATTGTAAAATCCTGCATAGTTTTGAAGAAGTGCACTCCCTCCCATAGCAGTATTGGCATATCCTGTTGTATTGTTGAAAAGAGCCTGGTATCCACTTGCCGAATTCAAATATCCTGTAATGTTTGAATACATTGCACTATGACCTATTGCAGTATTGTTAATACCATTTGAAGCTGAATTAGGCTGGTTGGAAAATAGGGCCTCGTAACCTACAGCAACATTATTGCTGTTCCAGACTGCATTGCCGGAGTTGTAAGATTGAGTCTGCAATGCATTCATTCCAATTGCGATATTCTGGCCTGCAGTAGTATTGTAGAAAAGTGAATTCACTCCAATGGCAATATTGGCCGATCCTTTTGTATTGGATCCCATTGTGTTGAATCCAAAAGCAGAGTTTTGACTACCTTCTGTATTATTATTCAACGCATTGTTTCCGACACCAACGTTATAATTTCCTATATTATTATTATACAAGGCAGACCTCCCCAGGGCTGAATTTTCAACCCCGGTGGTATTATTGTATAGTGTCATATAACCTATAGCAGTATTATTAAAAGCTGCAGTATTGTTAAACAGAGACTGGTAGCCAAATGCAGTATTGGCCGTTCCGGTGGTGTTACTGCGCATTGAATAATTTCCTACAGCGGTATTATTAATTCCGGTAGATGTAGAAGTTGGCTGGTTTGAATTCAGGGCTTCATAACCTACTGCAACATTATTGCTGTTCCAGACTGCATTGCCGGAGTTGTAAGATTGAGTCTGCA
>CAZEDO010000013.1:0-2661 GCA_964511085.1 uncultured Lentimicrobiaceae bacterium | reverse complement strand
TTTCAACCCCGGTGGTATTATTGTATAGTGTCATATAACCTATAGCAGTATTATTGAAAGCTGCAGTATTGTTAAACAGAGACTGGAAGCCAAATGCAGTATTGGCGTTTCCGGTAGTGTTACTGCGCAATGAATAATTTCCAACAGCGGTATTATTAATTCCGGTAGATGTAGAAGTTGGCTGGTTTGAAAAAAGGGCTTCATACCCCAAGGCTACATTATTGCTGATCCACGCTGTATTTGCATTATCGAATGATTGTGTCTGCAATGCATTTACCCCTATTGCTATATTCTGGCTTGCCGTTGTGTTGTTAAGAAGTGCATCAAAGCCGTTAGCAACATTATACGACCCTTTTGTATTGGAATTCAATGCACTCAAACCTAATGCCGAGTTTTGATTCCCAACCGTGTTATGATTTAAAGCATAACTCCCGATTCCAACATTGAAACTCCCGGTGGTGTTGCTGTATAAGGCAGCCCTGCCGATAGCTGAATTATCAATCCCGCCGGTATTATTATATAAAGCCTGGTAACCAACAGCGGAATTATTATTTGCCGTATTGCTGAATAAAGCCTGGAAACCCAAGGCGGAATTGTACGATCCTGTAGCAACCGAAGCAAGTGATTGGTATCCGAGCGATGAATTGAACAATGTATTATCAATCTTACCTGCAACCTGGTTATTTACCTTAAATGTCAGGGGGATATTATCGGTCGTGCCGAGAAAGTTGGCGCCGGTAGTACCGCTGTTGCCGCTGAGGCTCCAACTACTGCCGCTACCAGCCATTACCCATAGCGGGCTGATAGAAGTACCGGAATTAAAATATATACCTGGAGTATTGTCGGTTTGAAAAACCGTCAATCCTGCCGCCGGGCTGGCTATGGCATTTCGCTGGGCAAGCGTCATTCGCGGGAATAACATTCCTTTAGCTGTTGATTTCAAATCCAGCATGGCTGAATTATCGGGTAAAGAGCCATCGGTGTTGATGGCCACCTGGGCCATGGAAACAGAGCTCAATAGTAATACTGCTAACACAGTAAGAAGATTTTTTTTCATACGATTTCAGGTTTAACACAAATGTTTTTTTTGCATTCTTTCTTAAAGATATCTGCTGGTAAAAGCATCAAATCAGATTTTAAAGAACGTTGGACGGAGAAATACGACTGTGCACAAGTAGTTGAAGGAGCAATAACGAAAAACAAATATAAATAATCATATATGTACAACCAAACATATTTAAAAAATATGTTTGGGTTAAGGCAAGGAAATTTGATACGTAATTTTAGTATATGTAGGGATTAGGAGCCACATTCCTTGAAATTCACTAAGTAGCTACTCAGCTAAATTATTTGTTCAGAGAAGTAAAAAGTGAACAGTTCGAAAAGACCAAATATGGTTAAACGGTCTTCCTGATTAGCTAGCCATACTGGATAGAAAGCGGTTGTTGTTCGCTTTCTCTGTGTTTCGGCCCTGATTTTCAGGCAAAGAATTTCATGGAGCAGTAATTACGCATGGATCAGAATAAGCCCTGAAATCCGTACCAGCAGCTGCGGTAAAACCAGGCCGGAACAGTATATAATCACTCGCAGAAATTGAAACAGAATTGAAATTTCCGACATCTGCTGTGCAAGTTTCACCCGCTATCAGAAATGTGCTGTTACTTCTGTAATAGGGCAATGATAAAGTACTATTGCAAATAGGATTATTATCATAACAAGGTGAGCCTGTGCCAACACCAACAGCCCGCCATGCTTCTGCAACCTGTATCATTTCGTTAGAGCAGGGGCCATACAAATCTACCGCGGCCTGAATTGTAGCATTGCAAGCGTCAGTGTAAACTGAATTAACTCCCAGATAATTCAGAGCCTGGTAATAGATACGTGATGCTTCGGGTATTCCGATTCCGGAAATATTAAAATAACATCCATTACCTGCAGGAGCATCTGTAGAGTCTCCGTTATTCCATCCGCTGCCTCCATCACTTATAAGATAAAATGCGTGTTCAAAAGGGCCACCATTGGTATGAACCCCAAAATAGTCAGTGCTATCGTCATGCCAATAATTACGCCCGTGATAGGTATCTGGTTGTCCGTATAGTTTTGGATTACTCAGACTTCTTCTCCCATCAACTACCGAATTGTCCCGCTGGCTCGCAAAAACCCAGTTAAATTCACCCGGAGTAACATACCATTCAATTGTTTTAGACATAACATCGCTAAAACCTTCATTCAGTGCACCCGTTTCACCGGAATAATTCCAATTCCAATCCGTTTCGTAGCCTGAAACTCCATGACTGAATTCGTGGCCCATAATATCCAAAGTATTCCAGTCATCATGAACATCGTCGGCATTATATCCTAAGCCGACATGTATTTCTGCCGGGTTCAAACCCACAGAGGTGTAAAATTCGGCATTGTTGCCTCCGGACGGGCCGAAAATATAACCCTGGATAATATTTATATTGCCACCGCCATTATCATACCCGTCGCGATTAAACTCAACGCCATACGTATCCAGGGATTTTTTTACTGCCCACAGCGAAGAGCCAGCAGAAAGTTCGGCAGGTATGGTCCAGATATTATCACCATCCTGATAAATGTTATAGCCGTTATAGTCATAAACCTTCAACACTGTGGGGCTGCAATCGTCCTCCATATCAA
>CAZEDO010000012.1:22843-51550 GCA_964511085.1 uncultured Lentimicrobiaceae bacterium | reverse complement strand
AAAATTCGGCTACTTATTCTTATATCCCGGCTAATGGTGATATAATATCGGTGGTTATGACTTCTAATGCTTCGCCTTGCCTGGCTGGATCTCCGGCTAATTCCAATTTAGTGACTATGGTAGTTAATCAAGCCGTTGCTGCAGCTGGAGTTATTACCGGACCTGCTTACTTTATCCAGGGAACTTCTGGCATAGTATATTCAGTTGCTGCTATAGCCAATTCATCTGAATATTTATGGTCATACTCAGGGACTGGTGTTACAATTAATGGAACAGGTACTACCATAACTCTGGATTTCTCATTAACAGCTACCAGTGGCCAATTGAAAGTGAGAGGACATAATATATGCGGCGATGGTTTGGAATCGTTCCTTGACATCACGCCAGGTACTAAAACGCTTCATCTTACATCGGTGATGCTGGAAGGATTGTACAATGGAGGAGGCTCTTTACGCCAGGCTTATGATGAAATTGGAGTACACTGGTCAGCAGGTGTTGCTGATCATATCACAGTTGAGTTGCACGATGTAAACAATTATCAGACAATTGTTTATTCAGTTGCTGATGTACCTCTCAGTACTAATGGAACTGCTACTGTTACTGTGCCTGCTGCTTTTAACGGCTCTTACTATATCACCATCAGGCATCGTAACAGTTTGCAAACTGTAAGTGCCTATGCTAAATCATTTGCCGGCAGCAGTATCACTCAATCATTCGGTTCTCCTTCTGATGTTTATGGAAACAACCTTTTGCTCATGACTGATAATGGTTATGCAATTTATGGCGGTGATGTTAATCAGGATAATATTGTGGACGGCGGTGACATGTCTGTTGTTGAAAACGATGCCGCTGTGGCCGCTTCCGGTTATCTGGTTGACGATTGCAACGGAGACGGGGTGATTGACGGCGGTGATATGTCGGTTGTTGAAAACGATGCCGCTATAGCTGCCGGGGCGATAACTCCATAGACATTGACCTGGAAAATCAGTTGTCAACGATTTTCTTTCTTTCCAATGCTCTTATATAAATAGCACTTGAGTTTGCGAAATTTGCAAACTCAAGTGCTATTTATAGTCTAAGCGGTATAGCATTCTCAAATTTACGAAGATGCAGTATAACATTAAATTATTGCTGATTTTGAAGTAACTTTACACTTCCTGAGTTTGCTGAAAAAGTCAATCTTCTGTCATGTAAAACAAATCGTTTATTAATGAAAGGAGTAAAGTTGCAATTCTTGCTGGCGATTTTCATCATAATAATGACAGCCAGTTGCCAATCACAAAATAATAAATCAGCGATGGATGCCATACCTTACGGAACTAAGAACCGAATTGCGGCCGTGGCCGGTCAGTTTTACCCTTCCGACACCAATGAGTTAATTGCCATGCTCCGGAAGTGTTTCTCGAAATCCCAACCAAAACAATTAAGAGATAATGTTTTGGCGATTATTTCGCCACACGCCGGGTATGTGTATTCTGGTGAAGTTGCTGCAGCGGCCTTTAGTCAATTAGACCCAAATAAAACGTATCAAACAATTTTCGTCATCGGATTAAGTCACCACGACTCTTTCGCTGGTGGTTCAATCTATACAAGTGGAAATTATGAAACACCGCTCGGTGAAGTTGCTGTTAATCTGCCGCTGGCCCGAAAACTGGTAATGGAAAACAAAGTGTTAGATTTTGATCCGGCATATCAGCGCTTTGAGCATAGCCTGGAGGTTCAAATGCCCTTCCTTCAATATCACTTTAAAAATGCACAGCGAATCGTTCCAATTTTACTTGGAACAACCGATCCGGTGGTTTGCCGTAAAGTTGCAGAAGCTCTGGAGCCCTATTTCAACGCAGATAATCTTTTCATTATAAGTACTGATTTTTCGCATTACCCGGCATATGACGCAGCTAAAAAGGTTGATAATATTATAGCAGAAGCCATTGAGACAAATAATCCTGATACTCTTCTTGCTGCGGTCCAATCATGCCAGTATTTAAATATCAGGAACCTTGCAACAGGCATTTGCTCCTGGCCAGGAGTATTCACTTTGCTGGAGATAACACATAACAAACCAGGTATCCAAATAAACCCCTTGAAGTACCAGAATTCAGGCGATTCGGATTATGGCGACAGGAATAGAGTTGTGGGTTATTACGCACTGGCTGTTACGCAGGAAAATGATGCCGGCAGGGATGAGTGTTCTGGTTTGGCCAAAAACGACAAGGACCAACTTCTTGAGATAGCCAGGAATTCAATCAACAGATATTTAAAGACTGGGAGTATTACAGATATTAAATCCGAATCTCTTTCACAGAGCATGCGGGAGAATCGTGGTGTTTTTGTTTCTCTGCATAAAAATGGCGAGTTGCGTGGATGTATTGGCCATTTTGAAGGTGACAAGTCTTTGTGGTCAATTGTTCGCGAAATGGCTATTTCTTCTGCAATCAGCGATAACCGCTTCCCTCCTGTAGAAGCCTTTGAAATGGCCCAGATTGACATCGAGATATCCGTTTTGACACCTCTGCGCCCTATTAAATCTGAAAAGGAGATTGTTCTTGGCAAACATGGGATATATATGCGGAAAGGTAATCGTTCAGGAACATTTTTACCACAGGTTGCTACTAGTTCAAACTGGACAATGAATGAGTTTCTTGGCCACTGCGCCCGGGATAAAGCCGGGATAGGTTGGGAGGGCTGGAAAGATGCGGAACTGTTTGTATATGAAGCCTGTGTTTTTAGCGAAAAAACTACACCGTAAATCAACCGCTCACTTCATATGGACGATTTATTCCAATCCAATTCTATGCCTCAGTATTTCTGATTCAGCTTCAAATCCCGGCTTTCCCAGCAATGCAAACATATTCTTTTTATATGCTTCAACTCCTGGCTGATCGAAGGGGTTAACTTCGAGCAAGTAACCACTCAGGGCACAAGCTGCTTCGTAAAAATAAATTAATTGCCCCAAAGTATTTTCATTCAGAACCGGCAAAGTAACACGGATATTTGGAACTCCCCCGTCAATGTGGGCAAGGGTTGTGCCCTGCGAAGCTATGAGGTTAACTTCTCCCAGACGTTTCCCCGCAATAAAATTCAGGCCATCCAGATCATTTTTATCTAATGGTATTCTCAGTTCATGTTTCGATTTATCAATTATCAGCACAGTTTCGAATATCACTCTCAAGCCTTCCTGTATGTATTGCCCCATTGAATGCAGGTCGCTGGTAAAAGTCGCACCAGCCGGGAAAATGCCCCTGTTCTGCTTCCCATCACTCTCGCCATAAAGTTGTTTCCACCATTCGGTGAGATAATTCAGGTTAGGAAGGTAGTTAACCATTATTTCCACGGGCTTGCCGGCACGATAGAGCGCATTGCGTGTGGCGGCGTAAAGAGCAGCAGGATTATTTTCAAGCGATGATGTTGAAGCAAATGACTCCTCCATCTGCCTGGCACCTTCAATCAGTTTAAAAATATCAAATCCAGCGACAGCAATAGGCAATAATCCGACAGGTGTGAGAACTGAATAACGCCCACCAACGTCATCTGGGATATCGTATGTGGTATATCCTTCGTCAGTAGCAAGTTTCTTTAGCGCCCCCTTTGATTTATCTGTAATTGCGAATATACGTTTCCTTGAGGCTTCTTTACCATATTTTTGTTCAATATGAGTACGTAGAATCCTAAATGCGATTGCCGGTTCAGTGGTAGTGCCAGATTTGGAGATAACAGCAAGGGCATAATCTTTAACATCAAGAATGGTGAGCAATTCAGCCAGGTAGTCTTCGCTTATATTGTTTCCGGCAAAAATCACCCTTGGGTACTTTTGATCATCTTTATCTGTAAGGCTTGGAAAATTTGGCCCTAAAGCTTCTATAACTGCTCTGGAACCAAGGTAGGAACCCCCAATGCCGATCACAACAAATATTTCTGCCATACCCCGAATAGTTGCAGCATCGTTTTGAATTTTAGTAAGAAGTGCGACCGGCATTGTGGATGGTGTATTAAGCCAACCCAGAAAATCATTCCCACGACCTGTCCGTGTAAGCAGGGCATGATAATGCAAATCAATTTCGGATTGGAATGCATTTAGATTTTCGGGTGTTACAAATTTTTTTACTCCTTCGATGTCAAGTTTCAGATCAATCATATTAATTGTTTGTTTGTTTAGTTTATTCAAAGGTGTCGTATTTGGATTATAAAGTTACGAATATAACCTGAATTTAGTATAAAAATAAAAAGTGCGGCTATTTTAACCGCACTTTAAAACAAACAACAAAACCAGGTAATCTTTCAAATGCTTAGTCATAATAAGCATTCAACACAACATGAAATTCAATTTTTTTGTTAACCACAACAACCAAATTGCAGATACAAATATACTCATGAAACTGTGGTGCTACTGTTAACGAATACTAACAAACGTTAATTTATGTTAATCGAACAAACAATGGTAGCATTGCACGACTAACTTTGCGACAATGAACCGCAAAATTATAATAATCAGCACCATCGTCAGCCTGGCTGTAGTAACACTAATTGGGATACAGGTTTATTGGATACAGAACGCCCTTAACCTAAAGGAAGCTAATTTCCATCGCAGCGTTGATGAAGCTATAACGCGTGTTATTAATAGAATTGAACGTATTGAAATTGCCAAACAACTTAAGAAAAACCAGAAAGGAAGTATGCTTTTGCGTTCGATGGATTCGTTAAACATGCTGATTTATGACCAAATGCTGGTTTCACAAAAAACCATTTTTAAAAAGGCAATGAGAGCTCAAATTCAATTGCTTAACGAATCAAAGTCCCAATCAAAAGAGCAGCCAAACAGGAACCATTTTTCTAAAGGTGACTCTAACCTTATTACGATCACAGAGAAACATCAGGAGGAAGCAAGCCATCATTCATCACCTGTAAAAAACCAGAAGGGTAATGGCGGAAAATCTGACAGCTTACAGATACCAGACTTTGTGCCAAGTGGCCGGACACGCGAGCTATTCGAACAGCAATCATCCCTTTTTGATGTAATTGTTGAAGATATATTTACACGCACTCCCCCACAACCATTAGAAACCCGAATAACCACAGGACTTCTCGATACGCTTATTTCAACAGAACTAAGTGCAAAAGGCATCAGCATCGAATACGAATTTGCAGTTTATAGCCCTGCATTGAACCAAATTGCCCTCGAGAAAACTGGGAAATACCATGATCAATTGTTGCGTAAAGGTTATTCCTTCACATTGTTTCCCAACAATTTATTTACTCCTCCCGATTATCTTTATGTTTATTTTCCAGAGAAATCACGGTTTATACTTTTCCAGATGTGGGGAATGCTTGCTGTTTCTCTTGCCTTGGTTCTGGTGATCATAGCAGCGTTTATTTACTCTATCACTACAATAATCCGTCAAAAAAAATTGTCAGAAATGAAAAATGATTTCATCAACAATATGACTCATGAATTCAAAACTCCTATTTCTACAGTATCGCTGGCTTGCCAGGCTCTCATTGATAGCGACGTACAGAAATCTGACGAATTATACAACAGCTATATAAGTATTATAAGTGATGAAAATAAACGCCTGGGTATAATGGCTGAAAAAATACTGCAAACGGCTGTCCTCGAAAAAGGAAAACTAAACGCACGTAAAGAGCAACTAAATATTCATGAAATTATAGGGGATGTAATCAAAAATATTGGAATACAAATCGAGATCCGCGATGGAGTAATCAAGACATACCTGGACGCAGAACAATTTCAAATTGTAGGTGATAAAATACACATATCCAATGTTATCTATAACCTTCTAGATAATGCAAATAAATACACCCCGCGAAAACCTCATATTAAAGTGAGAACCGAAAATGCTCCGGGTGGAATCCTCATTTTAGTGGAAGACAATGGAATAGGAATATCGAAAACCTATCAGAAGAAAATTTTTGAAAAACTTTTTCGCGTACCTACCGGTGATATTCATAATGTAAAGGGATTTGGATTAGGATTGAGTTATGTTAAATTTGTTGTTGAAAAACATATGGGAACTATCACTGTAGAAAGTGAACCTAATAAAGGAAGTATTTTCCGGGTATTTTTACCTTTTTAAAATAAATTTCTAATTTCTATGGAACAAGATAAAGTAAAAGTTTTGCTTGCCGAAGATGATCGCAATCTGGGTAATATTCTAAAATCTTACTTAGAGGCAAAGGGATATGCTGCACAGCTATTCATAAATGGACAGGAGGCTATGGATCATTTTACGCGTGAAAAATTCGACTTTTGTATAGTCGATGTAATGATGCCCGTAAAGGATGGGTTTACGCTGGCCCGCGAAATCCGCGAATTGGATTCACGTATCCCTATTCTTTTCCTTACAGCTAAATCTCTGGAAGAAGACAAACTAAAAGGATTCCAGGTGGGTGGCGATGATTACCTTACCAAGCCATTCAGCATGGACGAATTGCTGATGCGAATGGAAGCAATCTTAAGACGCACTTCAGCAAAATCTCCTTCTGACATTGCAACCGGAAACTGTCAGATTGGCCGTTACCTCTTCGATTACAACCACCAAACGCTTACAGCCGAAGGGTATGAGCAAAGATTGACATCCAAGGAGTCGGATCTCTTGAAATTACTTAGCGAACATATTAACCAGGTGGTAGATCGTAGCTATGCGCTGAACAAAATATGGCAAAACGATAGCTATTTTAATGCCCGGAGCATGGATGTGTATATTGCCAAGCTGCGCAAGTACCTGAAAGACGATACTAGTGTAGAATTAATCAACGTGCATGGCGTTGGCTTTAAACTTGTGATGAATACCTGATTCCTGGAAATACCTGAACAAATCAGACGATTTGATCAAACTCCCTTCCCGGAAATTGTTTTCAAAGCTTCTTTTCTGCTCAACGGTAAAAGTGCATGCGATTCCACAAAATTACGCACACTTTCCGGGGCAGTTTTCGAATATTCCCTAAGCGACCAGCCAATAGCTTTTCGGATGAAAAATTCGCGCATGGTAGCGCATTTCCTGATATAATTGAAAAGTAAATCTTTATCTGATGCTTTTTTATATTTCAATTGAAAAAGAAGAGCTGAACGCTTTAGCCAGATATTTTCATTTGCAATCCAACGGTCAGGATAAACCGGGATAAGTTCAGGATGCGCGAAAAGCACTGCTCCTGCTATTTTTGTTGCAATAAGGTCCACAGTATCCCACCATGATTTATGGGTAATCATAAATTCGGCTAACTGCAACATGTTTTCATCATGTTTACGCGTAAAATGAACTGCCAGTTCCATTCCGGCATATTGCCATTCACGCTGATCGGCCTGCCATGCAAAATAAACGCAGTCAGGCAAAAGATTTGCAGGGGGATAACCATAGTCTTTATAAAACTTCTTTTGCAAATCCCTGCGCAATGGTGAAGCTAATCCATAAAACGGGAACTGCCCTTTGAGATAATTGCACATTAACATTGAATACCCATCATCTGCATGGGATTCAAATGCCTTGCGAAGTGGCAGAAAATAGGTTTCTGCATTCATTAATTGAGATTTTAATTCTGACTAATAGGAATATATACCTCTAGCTGCTCCTAAAAGCATGTTTTCCTTTGACCATACCTGGAATATATATGTTCCCTTGCCCAAAGTGATTGGATCCCACTTTATATTGCGTTTTGACGGAGAAAGCTGAATACTGTCCACAACAATTCCAACAGCATTTATCACTTTAAGATAGCCTGAACCTTTAAAATCGAGTTTTATATCGAAAATGCCGGTAGTTGGGTTCGGAGAAATCGTTAAGACTCGGTTTACTGAAGGGCTTTCCTCCTTTCCCACAACAGTTATGTCATACACAGCAAGTGTATATTCTCCGCGCTGAAGTGAATCAACAATAAAATAGCCGGTGCTATAACCGCCGGTTTTGGCGGAAGGCACAGACGTCCAATCAGCAGAAGTTCCTGGCCTGAAAAGTATTACCAGCGAATCGTCAGGATGGATCAATAATGTGTTGTCCAAATAGTTACTGCGGTTGTATGAAAACCTCCCTTTAGCTTTGAATCCTTCCGGGAAAATACCTTCAACCTTCCAATATCTGTAATCAGAAAGGCGCAACCCGGAAACCGGCGTTTTTAAACTGTCAGGTGCAACCCAGTTATGCGTAATTCTTACAAAAGCAGAATCCTGAACCTGTTCCACAATTACCCTGGCGTAAGTATCCTGAAAATCTACCTCCCCTGCTGTTTTAATGACTTTGGCTATATCTGTGGTAGCATCGGCAATGTTTTCATGCAGATCCGCAAATGTTTCAGCAGGAAGAAAAGGGACTAAAAATGTCTTGGAGCCATATTCTCCTGAAAACGAAAGTGTATCGCTCAGAATTTGCCATTGCGACCCTAAAAATGATATTTCCAGCCTGTTGGAATTGGCAAACGTGACAACGCCTTTCAGTTTCTGGCGGACAAATACAGTAACATTAAAATTATTTCCTATTGGCACTGCAACAGTAGAATCAATGCTGAACTGAGGAAATCCCGGATTAAATACCCAGGCATCAAAGAAATCGCAAAGGTTTGAACCGCTATATACTGACAGAAAATCGCGAAGATCATAGGATGAGGCATAATTGTAGGCATACTGTTGCAGATAGGCTTTGACCCCGCCAAAAAACAAGCTGTCGCCAAGGTAGTTTCTTAAACTATGAACTACAACACCTCCTTTATCGTAAACCGTGCTTCCATAAGTGTATTCGGATGGTATTCCATAAAGCGCCCTATAGCCATTATCGGCAATATGCGTGTAGCGGAGCACTTCCCTAAGTTTGCTGCGCATATTGTCGCGATAGGCCGTTTTATCGTAGATTCCTTCACGGAACAATGATTCGCACCAGACAGCCCAGCCCTCGTTCAGCCACATATCTTCTGCCGATGCACAAGTGACCATATTTCCCAACCACATGTGCGACATTTCGTGGGCGTACCACCATTCACTGCTAAGGTCTCCGGTTATTCCGGAATTAGGAAATGCAATATTGGTGGCATGCTCCATTGCCCCTAATGCTGTGGCTGTAATTCCTGCACGATCAAAAGGATACGGCCCGAAATGAGATTCGAATACGGTCAGAATATCTTTCATATGCAAAAACGTTCCGTTAACTTTGTTAACTTGTGACGGTTGAACGTAATACGTGATTGGTACAGAAGCATTCACACCTGGCATAGTATCTGAAACCAAAGAATAATTTCCAACTGCAATGGAAGCCAGATAAGCAGGAATGGTTTGGTTGAGGTTCCAATGCCAGGTACTGGTATTATCGCCATTATCAACCACAGAAATTAAAGTTCCACCACAGATGGCCTTTTTATCGTTTTCTGCCCTTCCATAAACATCATAGGTAGCCCGATCATGAAAATCGTCAATACATGGAAACCACTCCCTGCCTAAATTATGTGGGTCCGACTCAAAACCAATGCCGAGGTTAAATGCATATTGACTGGAAAAATGAAACCCTCCCCAATTGGATGGATCAACAAAAGGGACTCCATGATAATAAACCGTTGCTTCAACAGTATCAGCTATTCCAACTGGCTCAGGTAGCGGTATATTCAGCAAACCTTCACTATAACCTGACGAAAGAATTTTTTGCTCACCAACAAAAACAGAATCAATATTCATATTCAACAATTGGAGCAGAACATGTTCAACCCCATTAAACCTTGGGCAGAACCTTAATGTAGTGTAACCTTTAATCTCTTTTGCCGTCAGATTCAAAACGTCAAGATGGATAGTATAATGCAGAACATCAATTGTATCATTTCCCCTGTTGATTCTGTGAGTTTTATTGATTTCCCGAGCCAATACATGGGAACACAGGAGAACAATTGAAAGCAATGCAGCAAACCCTTTGGTATATGCAGTTATCTTCATTATATATAAGTTTTATCTGAAGAAATGTTAAATTTGTAAATTTATAGTAAAAGCAAACATTGATAAGATAATTTTTATTTAAATCAAGCGTTTTCTTTACTGAATAATGGATTGTTCCTTCCCTGACCATAGTCCGTGTAAAAGATTTAATAATGAAAATCATTAAAATCATCAAAATGAAAAAACTGACGTTAAGCTTTATATTAGCAATCAACTTTATAGCTTTACATGCCCAGGAAAAATGGTCGCTCGAAAAATGTGTTGACCATGCACTTTCACATAACATACAAATCAAACAGCGCTCACTCACCATCGAAAGCACAAGAACCGATGTGTTACAAAGCAAACTAAGTATGCTGCCCGATTTAAACGGGTTCGCTAATCACGGCTATAATTTCGGCCAAACTGTTGACCGGTATACAAACCAGTTTGCCACCGAAAGAGTTCAGACCAACAACTTCAATCTTTCATCGTCCATTACCCTTTTCGGCGGGTTTCAGAAAGTGAATCAACTAAAGCAGAATATGTTAAACCTAAATGCCGACCAGTATGATCTGGATAAATTCATGGATGATATTTCGCTTACCATAGCCACCTCATACCTGCAAATTCTCTTTTACCAGGAAATATTGAAAAATGCAGAAAATCAGCTTGATATAACAAAGCAACAGGTCGGGCGTATGCAGAAAATGGTTGATGCCGGAGCTGCAGCTCAAGGCGATTTTTATAATCTGGATGCCCAAAGGGCTGCCGAAGAATTATCCCTTGTCGATGCCCGGAACAATCTTGATATGGCCTACCTCACATTGACACAATTACTTGATTTGCCTTCGTCAGATAATTTTGAGATTGAGGTTCCACAGCTTAATGTCCTTGGAAAACCTGCACTGGTTGGAAATGCTGATGAAATTTTTCTTTATGCCACACAAAATCAACCCGACATTAAAAGTGCCGAACTTAGGTTACAAAGTTCTGATTTGAATATCTCGCGCGCCAGAGGCGCTATGATGCCATCCTTATCGCTAAATGGATCGTGGGGTACTGGTTATTCCGGTGCCAGCCAAATTGTTGGATCAAGCATTCCGACACCTTTCGCTGATCTTCCTCTGATTGGCGTAACGAAAGACGAAAACGGCAACAGAGTCTATGATGTTTACGCTTATTCATCTAACACTACCTATAAGAGAAAACCCTGGAACGATCAGATTACTGACAACAATAATAAATCCATATCACTCAATCTCTCTATTCCAATCTTCAACGGATGGCAAGGACGTACTTCAGTATCAAAAGCACGTATTAGTGTGAAGAATGCCGAATATACACTTGAGTCAAACAAGCTCAACCTGCGCAAAACAATTCAGCAGGCTTATGCCGATGCCAGTGCCGCATTGAAAAAATACAATTCTGCCACAACAAAAGTTGATGCATCGAAAGAGTCGTTTAAATATTCTGAGAGCAAATTCAATGTTGGAATGTTAAATTCCGTTGATTATAACAATGCAAAAAAAGAACTCGAAAAAGCCGAATCCGAATTATTGCAGGCAAAATTTGAATACATATTTAAAGCCACTGTTCTTGATTTTTACATGGGCAAGCCGCTCACACTTAAACAATAGCTGATAGACCAGCAATATTTCTTACATTTGGCAAAATAAAATATCTGTGATGCAAAAACGGAAAAATCTTATCAGGATTGGTATTGGCATACTTATTCTGGTAATAATAGGCTTTGCCTTAGCTCGTAAAAAGGGTTGGCTTGGAAGTGAGAGTGTGACGAAAGTGAGTGCCGAATTGGTGACAAAAAGAACAATTATTGAATCCGTTTCTGCCAATGGGAAAATTGAGCCTGAGGTCGAAGTGAAATTATCACCCGATGTTTCTGGCGAAGTTATAGAGCTTTATGTGAAAGAAGGCGATAAGATAAATGCAGGTGACCTTTTGGCCAAAATCAATCCCGAATTATACATTTCCAGTTACGACCGATCTGTGGCCATGGTTAACACCCAACGTGCCAACCTGGCAAATTCCAATGCCAGGCTTTCGCAGGTTAAATCGCAATTTATCAATGCCAAATCTACATTCGATAGAAATGACATACTGTACAAACAACAGACAATTTCGCAGGCTGAATATGATGGAGCTAAAGCGGCCTTCGAGGTAGCAAAAGCTGAAGTTAATGCTGCTGAAGAAACTGTTAAAGCTGCTGATTATTCGGTTAAAAGTGCAGATGCTTCTGTTAAAGAATCAAAAGAAAATCTCTCTAAAACTTCGATTTATGCTCCTGTTAGCGGAACAATATCCAAACTGAACATTGAAAAGGGGGAGCGGGTTGCCGGTGCTTCTCAATTTTCATCGGGAACTGAAATACTCCGCATTGCAAACCTTGCATCAATGCAAGTTAATGTTAGCGTAAATGAAAACGACATTGTGCGCGTTCACCTAAACGACACCGCACTTATAGAGGTTGATGCTTATCTTAACCGAAAATTTAAAGGCATAGTTACCGAAATTTCCACATCCGCAAATGTTCAGGGGGTTAGTGCAGATCAAGTCACTAATTTTGAAGTGAAAATTAGAATTTTACCTGACTCCTATAAAGATCTGCTCAAATCAGGACAGGAAAATTTATCACCTTTCCGCCCTGGAATGTCTGCTACTGTTGATATTCAAACTAAAACTGTTCAAAATGTACTAACAGTTCCAATACAATCTGTAACTACACGCTCGGACACAACAGACAACAAACCTAAGAACGAAGAGAAAACGGATAATGAAGGAGAAAACATTGTCTCAAGCCAGACAGACGAATCTAAAAAGAAAGATATTAGTTTCAAAGAATATGTATTTGTATTAGAAAATGGCACCGCAAAAATGGTAGTTGTAAAAACAGGAATTCAGGATAATACAAATATAGAGATTCTTAGTGGTCTTAAGGAAAAGCAGGAAGTTATTACTGGCCCGTACAGGGCAGTAACAAAGAAATTAAAAGATGGTGATGTTGTTAAGAAAGTTGATAAGAAGGATCTTTTTACTGAAGAAAAATAAGTAATTGACTATGGGAATTAGTAAAACCTGTCGCACCCGGCAGGTTTTGCTATTTTTGCCTGAATTGTATTATGGCAACAATACTTTGTATCGAAACTGCAACCCCTGTTTGTTCCATCGCCCTGGTTCAAAACGGAATTGTAATCTATCTTGAAGAGACATCGATTTTGCAATCGCATGCTTCATCCTTGATGGAGTTTATCAATCGTGCTTTACACTCGGCGGGAATATCCCTTAAAACAATAGATGCTGTTGCTGTCAGCAAGGGTCCCGGTTCTTATACAGGTCTAAGAATTGGTGTTTCAACCGCTAAAGGTTTTTGCTATGCACTTGATGTACCATTGCTAGGATTAGGAACATTGAGATGTATGGCAATCGGCATGATGAAAATCAGTAAGCAGGACGAAATATCCGCTCTTTATTGTCCAATGATAGATGCCAGGCGCATGGAAGTATATACGGCACTTTATGATATCAGGTTAAACGAAGTAACTCCGGTTTCGGCCAAAATAATAGATGAATCCTCCATTCCGGAAGTATTTTCAGGCAACATTATTTATTTTGCCGGCGATGGAGCAGCAAAATGCAGATCATTACTTCAAGTTCATCTAAACGCACGATTCATCGATCTGGAAGTTGTTTCAGCATCAAACATGGCTATGATTTCAAGCGATGCATATGAAAATGGCTTGTTTGAAAATGTAGCCTATTTTGAACCCTATTATCTTAAAGATTTTATTCCCGGGAAATCGAACGTAAAAGGTTTGCATTAGTGCCATTTATAAATTACCTTCGTTAAAATTAATAAAACCTAAAAGCAGGATGTCACATTGGTTAGAAGAAGCGGAAAAAACTGGCCATTCAGTAAAGCCTGGATCATCCCTCCAAAATGAACGGATAAAGCATAAAAAGGAACGGATAATGATCAATTATATGTCAAACAAGCGCCTTTATGACGATTTTGTTTCGCTGATGTACCAATTGGTTGATCGTGTAAACCTTCTTTCTCCAGAAAAAAGGGAGTCTTTCGGACTCGTGGATGCCCGTTCAAAGGATTCAAAACTTAATAACCAGCTGAACATTTTTTCGACCAGCCGCAGAGTAATCCGACACGGCAGGACAAACGTTTTTGCCTGGTTCAAAAAATATCGTTTTAAGCATTACCGGGTTATGTACATCAATGTTTCTAAAGTTCCCGGCAAGGCAGAAATAGAGTTCAAAGAAAACTATCTGATCCGGACTGTTTTGAGTTCCAGAAAAACGAAAGGGAAAACGAAACCTGCAGGCCATGCTGACCGGCTACATGTTCTTTATTACATGGACATCGCTATTCTTAATCAGGAATTAGCTCTTGAAATAATAGACTGGCTTGCTTTTGCCAAAGAATTTGATGAAACCTCCTTTTCCAAAGAAATTTCCGATAAGGATAAAAAGCGCTTACCTTAGTTTTACTTGTAGTGAAATAACTCGTAAATTCAATTATTGCATTTCATCAATCGTGCTGCTCGTATATGCAAACATTCCTATATTTGCATGAATGCTTAATTTCATTATTCCCTGCTTTGATTGCAATTATTCCCTCAAAGAACTTTTATATATAAACGTTATCTGATATAGTTTAACCACATGGAATACAAAACATTTAAGGTAGAACGGGTAGAAAATTATTGCCTGATCACAATTGATCGGCCCGAAAGTTTGAATGCTTTAAACTCAGTTTTTTTCAATGAATTGGATTCCTTTCTCTCTGAACTGGAAACATGGAGCAACGTGCGGGTCCTGATAATAACAGGAAACGGTAAAGCATTTGTTGCCGGTGCCGATATCGCCGAAATGGTAAATAAAGATTGTACGGCTGCTATCTCTTTCTCGCAACTAGGACAAAAAGTGTTTCGCAGGCTCGAAAAACTTGATAAAATCGTAATTGCTTCAATTAATGGCTTCGCCCTAGGCGGAGGACTTGAACTGGCCATGGCCTGCGATTTCCGAATAGCTTCTTCATATGCTAAATTTGGACAGCCCGAAGTAAATCTGGGCCTCATTCCCGGTTATGCAGGAACTCAACGTCTTCCACGTTTAACTGGATTGGCAAATGCACTGTTCATCCTTTGTACAGGCGAGATGATTACTTCCGAAGAGGCACTTCGTATGGGACTGGTACAAAAAGTAGTTGATCCGGAGAACCTGATGACTGAAACCTTGCGACTTGCCGGATTGATTTCATCCAAAGGGCCAAAAGCCGTAAGATTAGTCAAAACAGTTGTTCGTCAAGGCTTTACTATGGATTTTGACAATGCAAGTCAACTGGAATCAGAATCATTTGGTTCGCTTTTTGGAAACGAGGGTTTGGAAGGAATGACGGCGTTTCTTGAAAAAAGAAAACCAGTTTGGCCGTAGTTTTGGAGATTGGATTTCTTCTAAATATTAAATTGAATTATTGTTATTGAAATTGAAACAAAATGGAATATTTATCCCGATTACAAAATGTATCTGTTCTGGGAGCTGCCGGTAAAATGGGAAGCGGAATTCTTCTTCTTACAGCCCTGGAAATGGCAGATCAAATGCTGAAACCCGAAAACAAGGGCAATTCTTTTGTTCTTAACGCCATTGATCTTTCGCCCGAAGGTTTATCAGGATTGCTCAAGTACCTGAAAAATCAGGTGTTGAAAAATGCGGAGAAAAGGGTTGTCTTACTTCGAAAAACATATGCAGGACGTTCTGACCTGATCGAAAACAGCGACATTATTGACGCATACGTAAGTGATGTTATGAGTATTGTTCGTCTTTCGGGAAGGATAGAATCTGCCTACGATTCAACCCTCGTTTTTGAAGCTGTTAGTGAAAATCCCGAACTGAAGACCCGGATTTTCGGTCAGATAAACGAAAACAACCCCAATGACCCCTGGTTTTTCACTAACACGTCATCTATACCAATCAAGGAGCTGGATTCCCGTTCCGGATTGAATGGCCGGATAATCGGGTTTCATTTTTATAACCCTCCTGCAGTGCAGAAACTGGTTGAACTTATTACTACAGCAGGAAATTCCACCGAAATCATTGCTTTCGCGAAAACCTTTGCAGCCAATTTGAAGAAAATTGTAGTTCCTTCCAATGATATTGCAGGATTCATTGGTAATGGCCATTTTATGCGCGATGGATTATTTGGGATACAATTGGCCGAGGAACTTACCAAAAGGATGTCATTTGTTGAAGCAATATATACTGTTAACCGGGCTACTCAGGATTTTCTTATGCGTCCCATGGGCATTTTTCAATTAATTGACTATGTCGGACTTGATGTAATGCAATTTATCATGCGCGTGATGGACCCGCAAATGAAGGGAGAAACACTCCATAGTACACTGCTGGATGAACTTATCCTTAAAGGCATCCGGGGTGGGCAGTATTCAGATGGAAGTCAGAAAGATGGATTTCTGAAATACGAAAAAGGTAAAATTGTTGGAGTGATTGATGCAAAAACAGCAAATTATATTGCCCTGACTGAATTCAGCCAGCAAGCCGATGAAGTTGCCGGGAAGCCTCCCGCACAGGTACGAACCTGGAAAAACCTGGTTAAAGCTGCTGACAAGGACATATTCCTTCGCAGTTATTTTACACAACTGGCGGTGGAACAAACATTGGCAGCACGGTTAGCCTTTGATTATGTATTAAACTCCAAAGCCATTGGCCTCAAATTGGTTGCTGATGGGGTTGCTACAACTGCTGAAGATGTTAATACAGTCCTGCTTACAGGCTTCTTCCATGCATATGGACCCATCAATGATTATATCTAGATCAATTATAATTCTTTTGCCTAATGCCTATTGCCTAAATAAATAATACCAACTTTCAAAATTTGATAGCATGAACAAGCTACGTCGAAAAATATACCTGGCCGCAGGTTATAATACAATTTCGCTGGGCACAGGCCGCGCCGAGTTTAACCCACGCCGCGAACGCCCTGGGCTGGAAGATTATATGAGAGAAGCAGGACAGGCAACGCTAAAACAACTTGGTGGTGCTGAGAAAGTGGACGAAACTATGATCGGCAATTTTATGGCAGCCCGATTTAACAAACAAGGCCATTTGGGAGCTTTTGCCACAATGATTGACCCAAACCTTCGCTTCAGGCCATCAACCCGCGTGGAAGGGGCATGTGCATCTGGTGGATTAGCCCTTATTGCTGGTATTAAGTCTGTACTTGCTGAAGCAGCAGATACAGTTTTAGCTGTGGGAGTTGAAGTTCAAAACACCGTTAAGGCTATTTATGGTGCCGATATCCTGGCAAGTGCCGGCTGGTTTCAGAACCGGAAAGATGGACACGCCTATTTTTTTCCGGGGCAGTTCAGTGAACGGGCCGGGGCTTACTATACCAAATATGGGCGCGAGCAGACCCGCAAAGGAATGGCCCGCTGGTACAGGAATGCTATCGATAATGCCCGTCTTTGCCCGACAGCCCAGGAACACGAAAACAATACTGGTGACCTGGAAAAACAAGCTCTTACAGAACCTAATCCAAAAGCCTTTACCGATCATCTGAATTATTTCGACTGTTCAAAGGTCTCAGATGGGGCATCTGCAATAGCCATACTCTCAGAAGAAGGCTTGAAAAAATGCGGTATTTCTAAAAACGATGCTATTGAAGTTGTAGGGTGGGGACATGCAACAGATGATATTACTTTACCACCAACTGATCTTACCAGGCTTACAACTGTGGCGGAGGCTATCAGGCAGGCATTTGAATCATCCGGAATCACAAAAGATCAATTAGGCACTGCTGAAGTACATGATTGTTTTAGCATAGCCGGAATATTATCTGTTGAAGCACTTGGATTTGCTTCCCAGGGTGAAGGTGCAGCCTTTGTTGCAGAAGGTAATACTTCAAGAAATGGTAAAATACCCATCAATACTACCGGTGGCCTTATCGGTTGGGGTCATCCTACCGGAGCCACAGGGGTTCACCAGGCTGTTACCATCTGGGAACAAATGACCGGGAAAGCAGGTGCTGCACAAATCAACATAAATCCCAACAAACCTTATGGCATTTCAATAAACATGGGTGGTGATGACAAAACCGCTGTGGCAATTGTTTATAAAAAGGCAATCTGAAAGAACAGGTCAACAAACAAAAAGCCTCCAGAAAAGGAGGCTTTTTTCTGAGGTTTCGAGCGGATTCGAACCGCTGTACGAGGTTTTGCAGACCTCTGCCTAGCCACTCGGCCACGAAACCATTATTTTGAGTTGGCAAAAGTAATGAAAGCAGGTTAAATAATTACGATAAAAATTCTGCTGGGTTATCGGCTATGCTTTTCAGGCATTTTTCGCATAAACATCCGTTATACGTTTCCTCAATTTTCGTTAATACATCTGCCTGAAGGTCAAATTCATAACACCAACACCGGGGAGATTTGCTGCATCCGAATTCCTCCCCGCATCGCGCACATGGCTGCTTTTCAACATTCTTATTCATCAGGATGAAGATTTAACGTTACACTAACGCAGCCCATTTTTCCACCAAGTGCCGGGTTTAACTTGGAAATTTTGACGGTGGCCTGATTCACAGAAGGAAACTTTTCGTGCACTGAATCAAGTATCCGCCTGCCAACATGCTCCAGAAGATGCGATTTTATCTCCATTTCCTGTTTTATTACCTGGTATACCGATTGGTAGTTCACGGTTTGCTTCAGGAGGTCAGATTTTTCAGCTTCCCGGGTATCAAGATCCAACGTGAGATCGACAAGGAACCGGGTCCCGATCACACGTTCTTCAGTAAAACAGCCATGGTAGCTAAAAAATTCCATTTCCTCAATGCGGATAATTCCCATATTCCCTTCGTTATAATGCGTTTACAAAAGTACTGCAAATCTTGTGAGTGCTGCCTATCTGCTATCAATTGAAAATAAATATATCCCCTTTGTTGAAATCATTTTACTTTTGTATCAGATTGAATCACGCAAGTGCGTAAGAGAACTTTGTCCTAAATAGAAAGTTAATAATGAATACTGACATTAATCTTAACCCTTCCGGCGAAGAAATAAAATCACCGGTAAACTTTATTCACCAGATAATTGAGGAAGATATCCGGAATAATAAAAATGACAGCCGGGTGCACACACGTTTCCCGCCGGAACCCAATGGTTACCTGCATATCGGGCATGCAAAATCCATCTGTCTGAATTTTGGAACTGCTGCCAAGTACAACGGGTTATGCAACCTGCGTTTCGACGATACCAATCCGGCAAAAGAAGATGTTGAATATGTAGATTCCATCCAGGAAGATGTCCGTTGGCTGGGTTTTGACTGGGGCGACCGGATGTATTATGCTTCAGATTATTTTGAACAGATATACCAGTTTGCCGAAAAGCTGATCCTTAAAGGAAAAGCATATGTTTGCGACCTTTCGGCCGACCAGATAAGCGAAAACCGGGGCACTCCTACCAGGCCTGGTGCTGAAAGCCCTTACCGGAAAAGGAGTGTTGATGAAAATCTAGACCTTTTCCGACGCATGCGTGCCGGGGAATTCCCTGAAGGCGCCCGTGTGCTGCGTGCAAACATCGATATGGCATCACCCAATATGCACATGCGCGATCCTATCTTATACCGTATTATTTATGCCTCCCATCACCGTACCGGCGATACCTGGTGTATCTACCCGATGTATGATTTCGCCCATGGGCAGTCGGATTCAATCGAAGGTATAACGCATTCAATCTGTACACTCGAGTTCGAAGTACATCGTCCGCTCTATGACTGGTTTATCAAAGAACTAGAAATATTTGCCCCCCGCCAGATTGAATTTGCCAGGCTCAATATCAACTATACGGTGATGAGCAAACGAAAACTGCTTCAGCTTGTAATGGAAAAATACGTTGATGGCTGGGACGATCCGCGTATGCCAACAATCTGCGGTTTGCGCCGGCGTGGGTTTACGCCGGAATCTATCCGTAATTTTTCCGACACTATAGGTGTAGCCAAGCGCGATAATGTAATTGATGTAGGCCTTCTCGAATTTTGCATCCGCGAGGATCTGAACAAGCGTGCCAACCGTGTGATGGCCGTGCTAAATCCGCTGAAGGTCGTTATAATTAACTATCCGGAAGGGCAGGTTGAACAACTGGATGCTATTAACAATCCGGAAGATCCGGATGCAGGAACGCGCAAAGTGCCGTTTTCCAAGGTGCTTTATATTGAGCAGGATGACTTTATGTTGGATCCTCCAAAAAAATACTTCCGACTTTCTCCAGGTTCCGAGGTTCGACTCAGGTATGGCTATTTTATTCGCTGTACGGAAGTGATAAGAGATGCAAGTGGCGAAATGGTGGAACTTCATTGCACTTACGATCCTGAAACCCGTGGTGGCAATGCACCTGACGGACGCAAAGTAAAAGGAACGATCCACTGGGTGTCAGCCGGGCAAGCCCTGGAAGCTGAAGTGAGGCTTTACGATCGCTTATTCCTCACCGAAAGCCCTGATGACGTTCCGGAAGGTGTTGATTTTAAGACGAATCTGAATCCTGATTCTCTCAGGAAGATTAAGGGATTTGTAGAACCATCCCTGATGAATGCACAGGCTGGAGATAAATTTCAGTTCGAAAGGTTAGGCTATTTCTGTGTTGATCCGGACACGGCAGGTGTAAAACTTGTCTTTAACCGCACTGTTCCGCTGAAGGATTCTTATGCCCGGAGCGAGAAATCATAAACTTTTTCGATAGTTTCCTTGTTTTGCGCAAAACTTTGTTAATTTTGCCCACCTCAAATATAGCTTGTCCTGTGGTGTAACTGGCAACACAACTGATTCTGGATCAGTAGAGTCTAGGTTCGACCCCTAGCAGGACAACCTGAACATCAGCCACTTGTAATTTTATATTGCAGGTGGTTTTGCTTATTTACATACGTTAGAAACATTGGCAAGCCGTCATGCACTCTTCTTCTCATACAAATACTTCTGAAACTCGACAAACAAGGAATTGTTTTCGGTGATTAATTGCAATGCTTCTTTATCATTGTATAAGCGTCCTCATCCCCTAATTCGCCAGCTTTGGACCAATCATCGCAGGCCCCATCCTTGTCCTCGGCTTTATATTTTGCATTTGCCCTGTTATAATAGGCGGTGGCATTTTTTGGATTCAACTGAATAGCTTTAGTATAGTCAAGTATAGCACCTGGCAGATCATCCAGCCCTTTTTTAGCAACACCTCGGTTGGTATAGGCCTCGTCATTTTTAGGGTTAAGCTCAATTGCTTTGGTATAATCGGCTATAGCGCTATCAAAATCCTTAAGCCCTTTTTTTGCTAGTCCCCTGGCATTATATGCTTCAGTGTATTTAGGGTTCTGCCTGATTGCTTCGGTATAATCAGCAATAGCACCGGGAAAATCGCTTAGGACAAATTTTGCATTGCCCCGGAAATAGAACATCAGCGGATATTTTGGATTCAGCTCAATTGCCATGCTGTAATCTGTAATGGCACCCCTAACATCACCCAATTTCTTTTTTGCCTCGCCACGGTTGATATAGGCTTTCTCGTACTTAACATTGAGATCAATTGCTTTTGTGTAATCTTTCACAGCGCCCCTGCTATCTCCCAGATCCGTTTTTAGGTTCCCCAATTCAAAATAATACTCAGCTGTTTGACTTGATAAGAGTGAAGAAATTGCGAGAAACAAAAGAGCAATAAGGAGTTTTTTCATGGTTTTCAATTTGGCATTGCAGTAGTATCCAATCTATTTAAAGCAATGTATTTGAGTTGTTAAGCTTAAATTGAGTCTATGCCTGTTTCAATGCGTTTAAGAATTTGTTCTTTCCCAATTAATTCAGCAATTTCAAACATTCCGGGGCCGGCATTTGTTCCTACAATTGTTAACCGGAAAGGTGACATCAATTGCCCCATTCCTATTCCATTTTCAATAATAAAATCCTTGGCCACGGCTTCAATCTCAGCTGCCGTGAACGAATCTGTTTCTTTCAACTTCTGAGCGAAGGCAGAAAGAATTCCCGGCGTTTCGGCTTTCCAGATTTTCTGGACAACCTTCTCGTCATATATTTCAGGAGCGTTGAAAAA
Organism: uncultured Lentimicrobiaceae bacterium; assembly: GCA_964511085.1. Lineage (GTDB taxonomy): Bacteria > Bacteroidota > Bacteroidia > Bacteroidales > DASVHX01 > DASVHX01. The sequence continues at coordinate 29,524 of CAZEDO010000012.1, read as the reverse complement.
GAACCATGATTGCTCCCAAAGATCAGGCAGAAGCACCACACGTTCCTTCACCAGAGCACAAACCCTGGTAGCAAAAGGAGTTGATGCTTCAATTCCTTTTTCTTTAAGGATGGTTAATAATTGACCAGCAAGTTCAGCATCAGGCAGCGCGGACATATAGTGATGGTTGAACCATTTAGCTTTCTCCGGGTCATATTTTGCACCGGACTTGCCAACGCGTTCAATTGTGAACGATTGAATAAGTTCTGCCATTGAAAAAATCTCCTGTTCAGTTCCGGGGTTCCAGCCAAGCAGCGCCAGCATATTTATGAAGGCATCAGGCAGGTAGCCTGATTCGCGGTATCCTGATGAAATTTCTCCGGTTTTTGGATCGGTCCAGCGCAGCGGGAAAACAGGAAATCCAAGCCGGTCGCCATCACGTTTGCTGAGTTTTCCATTACCATCGGGCTTTAAGAGCAGCGGAAGATGCGCAAATTGAGGCATTTCACCCTCCCATCCAAGATAACGGTACAATAGCACGTGCAAAGGGGCAGAGGGCAGCCATTCTTCGCCACGTATCACATGCGAAATCTTCATCAGGTAATCATCCACCACGTTGGCGAGGTGGTATGTGGGCATACCATCTGATTTATAAAGTACCTTGTCGTCCAGTAATTCAGAATGAACAGTAACCAATCCCCTGATAAGATCATTGACAACAATTTCCTCATTATCCGGAATTTTAATCCTGATCACATAATGCTGGCCATCGGAAAGCCTCTGTTTCAGTTCTGCATCAGAAATCATAAGCGAATTATTCAACGCCATTCGTGTTACAGGACTGTATTGAAACGTTATTTTTTTTGCCTCGTTTTCCTTTCGGAGTTTTTCGAGGTCTTCGGGAGTGTCGAAAGCATAATAAGCATAGCCTCCAGCCACCAATTGATCAGCGTATTGCTTATAAATTGATTTTCTTTCCGACTGCCTGTAAGGGGTATAAGGTCCGCCAACATGAACACCTTCGTCGAATTCAATACCACACCATTTCAGTGATTCTACAATATAAGCCTCGGCTCCGGGAACAAACCTTGCCTGGTCAGTATCTTCAATGCGAAGGATAAATTTCCCGCCATTTTTACGGGCAAAAAGGTAATTGTACAGGGCGGTGCGCACGCCCCCTATATGTAAAGGACCTGTTGGGCTGGGAGCAAATCGGACTCTGATTTCTTTCATAGGTGCAAATTGACGAGCAAAGATAAAGATATTAAGCCCAGTAAACGAAGATGATTGCCTTATTGAAATGCATAATACGGAACGTTCTGGCTTCATATGATCCATTGTAGTATTTTTGTATTTGCAGATGAGGTGTTTCTTTAACTAATTTGCGAAATCCGATGAGTGTAAATAAATCAGTCCGTGCAGCAAACAAGCGATATCCACGCTACAGGGTATTGCGGATCTTCCTGTTTTCCATCTTTCTGTACTACCTTCTTGTTTTTCCTTTTCTGATCGTTCTATTCATGAAAAACAGCCCGAAAATGATGCAATCGGCTAAACAGAGAATTGAGCAATCTTCTGAAAGTAAGAATGACAGTAAATCACTTCCAATATTGAAAATTGATACTAATAATAAAACCGGTATTCAATTCAATATAGTCCTGCCAGAAAAGCAAACTGCAAAGCAGGAAAATAAAGCTGGTATAAGAGAAGGAGAACAAGCAGTTAACATAGCTGGAAGTAATACACAAAATCGCTTTAATGCCATCCTTACAATGATTTTCCAGATTGTTCTTCTTACTTCTACAATACTGGGTTATGCGATAAATGTACCCTTTAAACGTTATTTCCGAAAATTACGAAAGGGGCAGGTCATTTCGCTCAAACTTAAATTGTTCTGCAAAAAATACATTCTCATCACACCATATATAAATAGTGGTATCCTCGTGTTTACATTCGGCATTTTGCATGGGTACATGGCCTATATCCTTCTCTTTACAAAGGATTTGAGTGATCCACTCACATTTAAATTGTTTGCTAATTTCTTACTCGTTTCCTTGGTTGCTTCATTACTTTCAATATTGTTTGTTTTCTTTTGGCAGAAACATCGTGTCCATATCAAATATATCGAGCATCTGTATTCTGCTGAGGAGTTGCAAAAGCGGATTTTTATTTCAAGACCTGGTCGGATTAGGTTCCGACTCTATTTAACCAGTGCAACTACAACGCTTTTGCCTCTGACTATAGTTATTTTATACCTGATGCTCAGCCTTACAACGATCAAAGAATTGGGGCCGGTATCAGGGAAAGGGATGCATATTTTATTCGGTGAATATGTTGATGTTTTTCATTTGCCCGAAAGTATTAACGCCGATAGTTCATATGGAAACTTATTCTATATCAATGCTATTGACAACCTGCTTATGTTCTTTGGAATAGGCAGTGGCATTTTCATCTCTTTTATATATATTCTGATTTTTGTGAACTGGACAACGCAGGGAATAATTCAGCCCGTAAAAGAATTACTTTCCAACATGAAGGTTTCGGGAGAGGGAAATCTTGATAATTTTACAATGGTACGCACAAATGACGAAATAGGAGAGTTGTCGGAGGGATACAATAACATGACAAATAAGCTAAAGGATTACATCTCCCACATTTCTGCAATGAATACTGCTAATGCCCGGTTTGTTCCACGTCAGTTCCTCGAATTCCTTGGAAAAGAAAACCTTACTGATATTGAACTTGGTGACCAGGTTCAGAAAGAAATGACTATACTTTTCAGCGATATCAGGCATTTTACTGAATTGTCCGAGGGGATGACCCCTAAAGAAAACTTTGATTTTATTAATCATTATCTTGGTTATATGGAACCTGTGATAGGGGCAAATAATGGTTTTATCGATAAATATATTGGCGATGCAATAATGGCACTTTTTGGCGATAGCGTGGAAGATGCGATTGATGCAGCTTTGGATATGCGAAGAGCTTTGGCTGAATTTAACATCGATCGCTTATCTGAAGGCCAACAGCATGTTGATTGTGGGATTGGTATTCATACAGGTAACCTTATGCTTGGAATAGTAGGAGGAGAGGGCCGCATGGATGGAACTGTTATCTCCGATGCGGTTAACCTGGCTTCCAGACTCGAGGGATTGACCAAGACGTATAAAACCAGTATTATCATAAGCGAAGATACATTATTGAAAATTAAAGATCCTACACGTTATAACTATCGTTTTCTGGATGTGGCAAAGGTTAAAGGGAAACGGGAAGCTACCTATTTATACGAGATAATTGATGGTGAGGCTGCGCCCGTTCGGAAACTAAAACTGGAAACATTAGCGTTATATAACTCCGGGATCGAATTATTTAAGAACAAACGATACGCCCAGGCTGTTGTTGCTTTCAACAAGGTGCTGTTGGCAAATCCCGATGACACTGCCGCGCAGCTTTATCTTCATCGCTGCAGCGAAGGAGGATTGAGAATTATGTCTGAAAACACCGGACATACTGAATTTAATGAAGACGCATAAATTACTTATTTTGCAAAATGACTGACCAAACTCAAGATAATTACACCCTGCTGATCGCCAAGATAGATGAATTCATCAGGAAGTATTACAAGAACAGGCTGATTCGCGGGATGATATACAGTATTGCCATGCTGGTTATACTGTACATTGTAATCATTGGACTTGAATTATTATCCTATTTCACACCTGTTATCCGCACTGTTCTTTTCTATACATACGTCTTTGCCTCCTGTGCTATTATCTGGAAATTAATCGTATTGCCAATTCTCAAATTGCGAAGGATTGGCAAAGTTATTTCGTATGACCTGGCTGCTCAAATAATAGGGGATCATTTTTCAGGAATCCGGGACCAATTGATTAACACGCTACAGCTCAAGGCCCTAAGTGACAAAGAACAAGAAAACCGAGACCTGATATTGGCCAGTATCGATCAGAAAATCAATCGGCTAAAACCAATCCCTTTTCCTTCGGCTATTAACTTTGCTCAAAACAGAAAGTACCTGAAATTTGCGCTGATACCAATTATCGTAGTACTTACCATTCTTTTTGCTTCACCTTCGCTTATTACCGGACCTTCCGCACGCCTTGTCCATTATCAGACCATATATGAAAGACCATCGCCATTTCAGGTTATTCTTTTAAATGACACATTGGAAGCTATTCAACAGGAAGACTTTAAAATAAATATTAAGCTTACCGGAAACGAAATTCCTGATAACCTGACCATTGAAACTGGAGGTGCTGAATATGCCATGGTGAGAGATAATCCGGTAAATTTCCACTATGTACTTAAGAATGTTCAACATGACGCTTCTTTTCGGTTTGCAACACCTGACTTTTCTTCTAAAGAATACCTACTGCGTGTATTGCCTAAACCGATTATTCTGGATTTTGAGGTAGGCTTAACATATCCTGCCTATCTTAACAAGAAGCCGGAATCCCTTTCCAACAGCGGAGATTTAAATATTCCTGCCGGAACAACTGTTGACTGGAAATTCTTTACGCGTGATGCAAAGTTGATTAAAATACGTATGGCACAGGAGGTCATACAGTTAAGCCAAAAAGGATCGAATGCCTTTACATATCGGAAACGCATGTTGGAGAGTTCCCCATATTCCGTAAGCGTTTCAAACCAATATATCCGGAATAGTGATTCGCTGGCTTTCCAAATTGAAGTAATTCCTGATTTTTATCCTTCCATCACAGCCGATGAATTCAGAGATTCTGTTTACAACAATCGCTTTTATTTCAAAGGCCAGATTAAGGACGATCATGGTTTCACTGCGCTCACTTTTAATTACCAGGTTGACAGCTCTTTAAGTGAATCACAGAACAATTCTTCAACATATAAATCTATTGCTATTCCCATAGACCGAAGCCTGAATCAACAAACCTACTATTACTTTATGGATATGATGACCCTGTCAGCAAATCCAGGTAGCGGAGTTACATACTTTTTTGAAGTTTGGGACAATGACGGGGTAACAGGCAGCAAGTCGACCAAAACACAAAAAATGGTTTATCGGATACCTACCATGAAAGAACTTGAAGAAAATGCGGAAAAAGGTAATAAAGAAATTAAAGATGATCTGGCTGATGCTCTTAAGGAAGCTAAAAAGTTACAGGCCCAGATTGATGCTTTAAACCGGCAGTTATTCGATAAAAAAGCTCTTGGATGGCAGGAAAAAGAACAAATTAAGAATTTGATGGAAAGGCAGAAAGCCCTTGAACAATCGATAGAAAACATTAAAAAAGAAAATGCTGAAAAAAATCAGTCCGAACAGCAATTTAATACACCCTCACCTGAGTTACTCGAAAAACAAAAACAACTGGAAAAGTTATTTAACGAAGTTCTACCGGACGATTTGAAGAAGATGTACGAAGAGCTTCAAGCCCTTCTGGATAAAGCAGACAAGGAAAAAGTTTCTGATTTGCTGAAGCAGATGAAGATGAATAACGAAGATATAGAAAAACAACTCGACCGAAACCTTGAGCTTTTCAAGCAAATGGAATTTGAAAAGAAGCTGGGTCAAACAATTGATAAACTGGACAACCTGGCCAAAAAGGAAGATAACCTGGCCAAAGAAACAGAAAAAGCCGACAAAAAAAGCACTGAAAATATTCAGAAAAAACAAGAGGATTTGAACAAGGATTTTAAAGATGTGCGGGACGCATTAAATGATCTGGAAAAGAAGAATGCCGAATTAGAGGAACCAAACATGCTAAAGAATACAGATAAAGAGGAAAACTCCATTGAAAAAGAGATGGAAAAAAGCATGGATGAACTGAGTAAGAAGAACTCCAAAAGCGCTTCGCAGTCGCAGCAGAAATCCTCCGATGAAATGGAACAACTGGGGGAAAATCTTGCCCAGATGAAAGATGACATGGAGGGGGAGGCCGATGCCGAAGATGCTGCAGCTATTCGCGAAATTCTCGAAAATCTCATCCGTATTTCTTTTGATCAGGAAAATCAAATGAGCGAGTTAAAAGTGGTAAACAGGAATGATCCCAAATACCTGCAATTGATAGAGCGTCAGAAAAACATTCAGGATGATCTGGCATCAATTGAAGATTCCCTGGTCGCTATCAGTAAGCGTCAGGTTATGATAGAACCTTATGTTACAAAGGAGATCACATCGATAAACAGAAATATTGATGAAGCCATTGTTGCCTTGAATGACCACGTGACCAGTGTTGCCCAAACGAAGCAACAATATGTTATGACATCTGTAAACAACCTTGCTTTATTGCTATCCGAATCTCTAAAACAGATGCAACAGAATATTTCAATGAAGGGAAGCGGCAAATCAAAAGGATCTTGTTCCAAGCCGGGGCAGGGGAGTCCTTCAATGAAATCAATGAGGCAGTTGCAGCAACAGTTGAATCAGCAGATCGAAAACATGAAAGGGGAGATGGGCAAACCCAATAAGTCAGGCAAAGATGGGAAAAACGGGAAAAACGGCATGAGCGAAAAACTTGCAAGGATGGCAGCTCAGCAGGAAAGTATCCGCAAACAGTTGCAGGGAATCGGGGATGAAATGCAGGAGAACGGCTCGGGAGTGAGCAAATCAGTAAAGGAAATGATGCAGAATATGGAGCAAACCGAAACTGATCTTGTCAACAAAATAATTTCTCAGGAAACTGTCAGGCGGCAACAAGAGATTCTAAC
>CAZEDO010000012.1:0-22743 GCA_964511085.1 uncultured Lentimicrobiaceae bacterium | reverse complement strand
TTGTCAACAAAATAATTTCTCAGGAAACTGTCAGGCGGCAACAAGAGATTCTAACAAGGTTACTTGAATCAGAAAAAGCAGAACAGCAACGGGAAATGGAGCAAAAGCGCGAATCGACCGAGGCTAAAAATCAGGCTTATTCAAATCCTGCAAATTTCTTCAAGTATACCAAATTGAACGCAAAAGAATCGGAACTGCTTCGTACAATTCCTCCTGCTCTTAAGCCTTTTTATAAAACCAAGGCTAATGCCTATTTCATTTCATTCGAATAACTCTGCAAATCATGACAACCCTGATAAAAGGAACCATTGCTTTTTTTAATGAGGGGATTAATTTTACGCTTCCAAAGAAAATGCTTGCCAAAAGCTGGATAAAAAATGTAATTGAAAGAGATAAAAAATCGTGCGGGGAGATTAATTATATCTTCTGCAATGATTCTTTTTTGTTGGAAATGAATAAGAATTATCTAAATCACAACACTCTTACAGACATTATCACATTTGACAACTCGGAGAATGATCTTATTTCGGGCGAAATATACATCAGTATTGACCGCGTTAAGGAAAATGCCCTGCTATACAGCCAGTCTTTCGCCGATGAATTGAACAGGGTAATGATCCATGGCATCCTTCATTTATTAGGCAATAAGGACAAATCGCCTGCGGAAAAATCCACTATGCGCAAGAAGGAAGATGCTTGTCTTGAAATGTTGAATTCCCGTATCACCTAATTCCCCGCCACTACGGCATCAGCCTCGAATTTTTGTAGCTTTGCATTTCTTTTAATCATCATCAGGATACTCTTGCTGATTTTCTGACAGCCTTGAATTTTCAGGATCAGAATCGGGAGATTCCAAATGATGTTTCACGTGAAACATTGAACTATGTTTAAACAATACGATGTCATCGTTGTAGGGGCAGGGCATGCCGGAAGCGAAGCAGCAGCAGCGGCAGCCAATATGGGATCGTCCGTTTTGCTGGTTACGATGAACATGACCACAATTGCTCAAATGTCCTGTAATCCGGCAATGGGCGGCATAGCTAAAGGACAAATTGTGCGCGAAATAGATGCTCTTGGCGGTTATTCAGCTATTATTACGGATAAAACTATGATCCAGTTCAGGATGCTCAACCGATCCAAAGGCCCGGCCATGTGGAGCCCACGGGCGCAAAGTGACAGGATGCGGTTTAGCGAGGAATGGCGGTTGCAGCTCGAGCGTATCCCTAACCTGGACTTTTGGCAGGATACCGCAGTTGGTATTTTAACCAAAAACAATAGGGTAGTCGGAATTAAAACATCTATGGAGCACGAAATTCATGCAAAAGCAGTTATACTCACCAATGGTACATTTCTGAACGGCATAATTCACATTGGCAAAAAGAGTTTTGGCGGTGGCCGGATGGGGGATAAAGCAGTTAAGGGTTTGACTGAAAATTTAAAAGAATTAGGTTTCGAATCCAGGCGGATGAAGACAGGAACACCTGTTCGCATCGACGGCCGCTCAATTGACTTTTCGAAGATGACTGAACAGCCTGGAGATGAAGAACCGGCTACGTTTTCATTTACTGACACTCCTAAACTCATTCATCAGAAGAGTTGCTACCTAACGTATACAAATCCCGAAGTTCATGCCATTCTCGAAACAGGCTTTCATGAATCGCCTATGTTTGCCGGTAGAATTGGCGGGGTTGGCCCCCGGTATTGTCCATCGATCGAAGATAAAATCAACCGTTTCGCAGATAAAAGCAGTCATCAGCTATTTGTAGAACCCGAAGGCTGGAACACCGTTGAATATTATCTCAATGGATTTTCATCTTCTTTGTCCGAAAACGTGCAATTTGCAGCACTGCAAAAAATCCCCGGCCTTGAAAACGTTAAGATATTTCGCCCGGGATACGCTATTGAATATGATTATTTTCCACCTGTTCAGTTAAAAAATTCACTCGAAACCAAGTTAATCGACAATTTGTTCTTCGCAGGCCAGATTAACGGAACAACCGGCTATGAAGAAGCCGCTGCCCAGGGATTAATGGCAGGTATTAACGCCCACCTCAAGGTATTTGAAAAGGAGCCCTTTATACTTAGGCGTCATGAAGCCTATATAGGGGTTTTGATTGATGATTTAATTACGAAAGGAGTGGATGAACCTTACCGCATGTTCACTTCAAGAGCGGAGTACAGGATACTTCTGCGACAGGATAATGCTGATTTACGACTTTCCCCGTTGGGTTATTCCCTGGGACTTATTTCGGAAGAACGTCTCGAAAGGGTAACTCAAAAGAAAAAGGCTATAGCCGATCTAAAATTTTTCTTGCAAAAAACAAGCGTTGCGCCTGATCAGATTGATAGCTATCTCAAAAAAACAGAAACACCTCCTTTATTGCAGAAAACAAAACTTGCCTCTATTCTTCTCCGCCCCCAGGTTTCGTTGCACGAACTAGTCGAGAATCTTCCATTTTTAGAAACATTTATCCAGGACCAAGAGGGTCTAATGTCAGAGATTCTGGAAGAGACTGAGATCCTAATGAAATACGAAGGCTATATTTCGAAGGAAGAAGAGATGGCTTCAAAGATTTCAAAATTTGAAGATATTCTCATAAAACCCGATTTTGATTTTCATCAACTTACTTCTTTGTCTTCAGAAGCAAGGGAAAAATTAACAAAAATTAAACCTTCATCCATTGGACAAGCAGCACGAATTAGTGGTGTATCGCCTTCAGATATAGCCGTACTTTTGATATTTATCGGAAAATAACAATTATTGTTCCACGTGAAACAAAGAGCTTATGGAGTTACTTTCAGCATGCCCAGTGTGTGATAATGAAACCTTTACAGTTTTTCTTGAATGTCCTGACCATTTTCTGTCGAAAGAAATCTTCGCGATATCAAGATGTGACAATTGTGGATTTCTTTTTACAAACCCACGTCCAAAAGCAAGAAAGTTATCCTCGTATTATAAGTCGGACGATTATATTTCCCATAGTAACTCGCGCAAAGGATTTCAGAATTTACTTTATCAATGGGTGAGAAATTATACCATTGCTGGTAAATTAAAATTGATTAATACCTATAAACAGCAAGGAAGCATTCTCGATATCGGATGCGCGACAGGAGAGTTTCTTAATTATTGTAAAACTAAGAAATGGAATGCTCTCGGAATTGAACCCGATGAATCAGCCCGACAAAAGGGAATAGAAAAATATTCTCTCGTAATAGAAGATGAATCTCATCTAACCACTATATCAAAAGATTCATTTGATGTTATAACGATGTGGCATGTTCTTGAACACGTGCCTTTATTAAATGAACGAATTGACCAACTTCATAAATTATTACGTGCCGACGGATATCTTTTTATTGCTGTCCCAAATGCAAATTCGCAAGATGCTAAATTCTATAATTCTTTCTGGGCTGCTTATGATGTTCCCCGACACCTTTATCATTTCACAAAAGATACAATTGCATTATTATTCTCGAAACATTCTTTTGATCTGGCAAAAATTGTTCCGATGAAATTTGATGCTTATTATGTGAGTATGCTCAGCGAAAAACACATTCATCTTAAAAATTCTTTTTTTAATGGATTTTTAAGCGGTTTTAAGTCAAATCGATCTGCAAGGCAAAATGGAGAGTATTCCAGCATGATTTATGTGTTTAAAAAGACTTCCGCTCAATTTTAGCGCCTCTGCTGCAATTTACTACTTTTATAATACCTTTACTCAAACTTAGGACGATCGTTGTTTATAAAGCATCTTTTTATATGCACATTAAACATCTAGATTATAATTAGTTACGGTTCATTTTCGCAAGTATGTCAATGAGGCTTAAATTTCGCAAGTTTTTGAATGCCTGGATTATTTCTTCAATCCTATTCATTGCTGTTGCTCTACTTATTCAATTTTTTTATAAGAAATATAATTCACCACAACGAATTTGTGCCCGATTAAATTATGAGGCACAAATTTCCCAAAACTCATTAAAAGATAAACTGAGAATATTTTCTGAAATTTACCCTAAAATACATTCTGAAGAAAATTCAGGCTGGATTTCGACACTAGTAGAAAACAGAATTTCTTTTCTCGTATTCCAAAATAATATCTTAGCTGATTGGTCAACGAATACAGTTCCCATCGTAACGCATTACGATAGTTCTCTTTATTCAAATAACATACTTGTTCTGAATAACGGATGGTACTTTATTACTAAATTACAGATAGACACGTCGACTATTATTGGCCTTCAGCTTATCAAAAATCAATATAAGTTTGAAAATGATTATTTGGAAAATAAATTTTCTCCAACTTTCAACTTCCCCAATGAAATCACACTTTCTCTTTTGCCAGGTAAATACAACGTTATTAGTGCATCTCACGAATTTCTCTTTTCAATCAATTTTCCCCGATCTGATTTATACAGCGAAAATTTATTATCAATTATTCTCATTCTTTACTTCGCAGCGCTTTTCTGCATACTTAATTCGTTGTTTACTTTATATATAAATTATACCCATATATTTAGAAAAAGATTTCTATTTATCCTTTTCTTCACACTTGATGTGGTAATTATACGGGTAATACTTTTCTATTTTAATATTCCACATATTCTTTATCAGTCTCAATTATTCAGCCCGGTATATTATGCTTCTTCCAATATTCTTCCGTCTCTCGGGGAATTTCTGATTGATGCGTTTTTCGCAGCTTTCCTGGCTGGGGTTTATTATAAATATTCGCATACTAAAATAAATTTTCCTTCGCTTAAGAAATGGAAAATATATTCCCTGCAGACCGGGGTATATGGCATTGTTGCTCTACTCTATTATTGGCTGGTAGCCTTGTTGCTAAGCCTTGTCCTCAATTCCAATATCGTTATTAACTTTCATAATATCCTGGGGTTTTCGCAGCAAGGAATCGTTAGTATAATCGTTGCTTCGCTAATTATAATAACATTTTTTCTACTTTTTGTTCGCATTACTGAGGTTAGAATACTTTCATACAAATCTATAACTGCTCATTTAATAATAATTGCATGCGTTTCTTTCATGCTCTATCTATTGACAAAATTTTCGGTAAGTGAAAGAATAGTATTTTCCTGCTTCTTTTTCGTTTTACTTACTGGTAATTATTTGTTTTCTCAAAAATCACATTGGTTCTGGCCCTCGAGAAAAGCTATCATTTATTTCCTTGTTATAATTTCCGCTTTATGTACATATTCATTGGATAATAGCAAAAAGGAAAAAGAAAATGAAGACCGGAAATTTATAGCTATGAGGCTATCTGAAGATCGGGACCAGTTAGCCGAATATTTTTTCGCGCGAATTGAACAGAATATTAATTCTGATGATAGCCTGAACCATATTCTTATGCAAGCCAGCCGTAATCAAAATAACGAAAACAGCATAGTTAGTTATCTGAAAGACACTTATTTTTCAAATTACTGGTCAAAATATTCTCTACAGTTTACGATTTGTTATCCGGGTAAAAAACTCAGTGTGAAACCTGAAAACTATATTATTGATTGTTCAACGTACTTTTCTCAACTAATTGACAGAATAGGGCAACCAACCGGATCAGCAGGACTATTTCATTTAAAGGAAGGCTTTGACGTAACAAACTATATTGCACGGTTAAGTTTTACGCCACAAAAAGATCACCTATCAGTACCTTTAAATATTTATATCGAGATTAGTTCTACAAATGCGCCTCAGGATTCCGGTTATCCTGAATTGTTGCTTGACAATTCGCAGAAACAATCAATCCCTGATATTTCTAATTATTCCTATGCTATATACTCTAATGGTGAACTTGTAAAAAATGTTGGTGCATATTTCTATAGTTTTATTCAACCTAAAATTAATAAATCAAAGGATTTCCATTTCTTCACTCAAAATGGATATAACCACCTGGTGCATCCGATTGACCCATTTACTGTATTAATCCTGAGCCGCAGAAATCAAAGCATGGTGGACGTTATTGCTCCCTTCTCATACTTTTTCATTATCCTTAGTTTCTTTTTTATTCTCGTGCTTTCATTGCTACAGATTGGTTATAAATATAATATTTCTAATACAAGTTTTAAATTCAAATTACAAGTAGCACTTGTTGCTATTATTCTTGTTGCCACTGTCGGGATTGGCAGCATTACAGTCTATTATCTGATAAATATTAATATTAATAAGAACAAAGATACCCTTATCGAAAAGCTACATACTGTGCTCATTGAACTGGAAGATAAATTTGGAAATTCAACGCAATTGACACCAATACTAAGCGATTCTCTAAAGAGTCAATTAACAAAGTATTCAGATGCATATTTCACAGATATCAATATTTATGACACCAAAGGAGTATTATTGACATCATCGCGTGAAGCAATTTTTGATGAGGGACTAATTGGTCCAATGATGAATTTCAATGCGTTTTCACAGCTTTCGAAAGGGCGGAGAACACTCTTTATCCAAAATGAATCTATCGGGAATTATCAATATCTATCAGCATATGTGCCCTTTCGGAATAACAACAATAAATTAATCGGTTACCTTAATCTGCCCTATTTCTCAAAACAAGCGTCGCTCAGGCAGGAGATTTCAGCATTTATACTTGCGTTCACAAATATTTATGCAATATTAACCGCGCTTGCCGTTGTTCTGGCATTAATAATTTCAAATTATATAACCCGTCCACTTAAATTAATCCGCGATAAGCTTGGAAAAGTAAATCTTGGACAATCAAATGAAAAAATTGAATGGCAGCGGAGAGATGAGATTGGCAGCCTGATTACAGAATATAATCGGATGATTGATGCTCTGGCGCAAAGTGCTGAATTGCTTGCACGTTCGGAACGGGAAAGTGCCTGGCGCGAAATGGCAAAGCAGGTTGCCCATGAAATTAAAAATCCCTTAACACCTATGAAATTAAGTGCTCAACACTTGCAAAAATCCTGGGATGAACATGCGCCTGACTGGGAAGATCGCCTGAAAAAGTTTACACATACGCTTATTCATCAAATTGACACTCTTGCTGCAATTGCTTCGGAATTTTCGGATTTCGCCAAAATGCCCCAGGCAAATAATACAGCAGTTGAACTTACTTCAGTAATTCAATCGGCAATAATTTTATTTAAAAACACACCGGGAATTACCTTCAGTTTTGAAGCACACAATTCGCCTTGTATTGCATGGGCTGACGAGAAACAATTACTCCGGGTTTTTAATAATCTTATTAAAAATGCTGTACAATCCATACCCCGCGGCAAGGAAGGAAAGATTGGAATACATGTTGAGATCCAAAATACGGAATATTTAATAAGCATTTCAGATAACGGAACTGGAATAGCCAAGGATGAACAGGATAAAATATTTGCCCCTAACTTCACTACAAAATCGGGAGGCTCAGGACTAGGCTTATCAATAGTTCAAAATATCGTTAAGCAAGCCGGTGGACAAATAATGTTTGATTCCACAGAAAATAATGGTACAACATTTTATGTTAAACTACCTGCTCATACAAGGATTAATTGAGTATTATCGTAATAAATCGAAAACTTTGGACATTCTTCAAATATTTATTGCTTAACCTGAGCCAGTTTCATTTTAGCTATATTTGTCCTGCTTTTTAATAACCATTCCGCACTTGAACCCCCTCAAAAAATTTGCCGGTCAAACAGTTATCTATGGATTACCAACCATTTTAGGACGATTATTAAACGTCCTGCTTGTTCCATTGTACACAAGATTATTCCCTACTGCTGAATATGGCGTGGTGAGCGAATTGTACGCTTATGTTTCTTTTCTTTATGTACTGCTGACATATGGAATGGAAACTGCTTTCTTCAGATTTTCGCAGGATCGCGAACAAAAAAACAAGGTTTACAGTACCGCTTTTATTTCCTTGCTTGCTACATCGGCATTGTTCGTTCTTTTGGTAATGTTCTTTTCAAATAATATTGCAGGAGAACTTGATTACTCAAGCCATCGGGAATATATAATCTGGTTTGCGTTTATCCTTGCTTTTGATGCAATAACTATTATCCCGTTTGCTAACCTTCGACAGGAAAACAAGGCTAAGAGATTCGCACTAGTGAAATCTATCTGGATTTTTAACAATGTAGGATTAAACCTGTTTTTTATTCTGTTGTGTCCCTATATCTTAAGTCATTCCAACTATCCGGCACTTAGCAGTTTTATTTTTCTGGTCTATAATCCGCATATTGGTGTTGGATATATATTTATTTCTAACCTTATTGCGAGTGCTATAACCCTGATCATACTCTTAGCAGATATACTTAAGATTCAATTTGCTTTTAGCGGACCACTGCTAAAAAAAATGCTGAAATACGCCTGGCCGTTGTTGCTCTTCTCTTTCGCCGGAATTATCAATGAAACATTTGACCGGATAATTCTTAAACATTTGCTGCCTGCTTCGTCAAACCCTATGGCACAACTGGGAATTTACGGAGCCTGCTATAAAATATCAATACTCATGACACTTTTTATCCAGACCTATCGCTATGCGGCCGAACCTTTCTTTTTCAGTAAAGCCAAATCGACTGATGCCAGACAAATGTATTCGGATATGATGACCTATTTTGTGATTGTTTGCGTGATGATTTTTGTAGGAGTGATGATGTATATTGATCCGGTGATGTATTTTGTAGGAAAGGAATACCGTGTTGGAGAACCTGTTGTCCCCATACTTTTGCTTGCAAATTTATGCCTGGGTATTTTTTATAATTTATCCGTCTGGTTCAAACTTACTGATCGAACAATATATGGAGCCTTCATTTCTATATTTGGGGCTGTGGTAACACTCTCACTAAACTTTTTGCTCATTCCTGTGATGGGAATTATGGGTGCTGCATGGGCAACGCTAATCTGCTATGCCTCAATGATGGTAGTTTCTTACGCCATTGGGCAGCGTTTTTACAAGGTGAAGTACGACCTTTCGCGTATTTTAGGTTACCTGGGCCTTGCGATTCTTACCTTCAAGATAAGTGAGTGGATAAATGTTGAAGGTATTCTCAAATATGGAGTAAACACCATACTTCTTCTGGCCTTTGCAGCCATTATCGTGTTTACAATGCGGAATAAAGCTATTCTTAAAGCCTGATGTTCCGCGTGACCTGAATCAATTCAGTTCTCAATTTTTAGTACTTTTGTACGGATCCAAACCTATGTGATTGTAATTCTTCTATTTCGATTCCTATGACCATCAAAATTGTTAATACTTCTCCTTTTCCTCTTCCTGCTTACGAAACCAGCTTTTCGGCAGGGATGGATCTGAGGGCATCTATATGTGATGCTGTTCTACTGAAACCATTGCAACGGGCACTTATACCAACCGGGCTATTTATTGAATTGCCGGCAGGCTTTGAAGCTCAGATAAGACCAAGAAGCGGCTTGGCTATTAAACATGGCATAACCCTACTAAATTCGCCCGGAACTATTGATTCTGATTATCGTGGAGAAATCAAGGTGATCCTTGTTAATCTTTCTGATGAAGACTTCGGTATTCAACATGGCGATCGGATTGCCCAGATGATAATTTCCCGTTACGAAACAATAGAATGGGACCTTGTTGAAGAACTTGCTGTTTCTGAACGTGGAGCCGGAGGTTTTGGACATACAGGAAAACATTGAGCGCATTCCTGCGTTACTTAATTGCTTCAGTGATCAGAAGTGCCAAATTCAGCCTAATTAATCAGAACTATATTTGTTAATGAAACAACTCATTTTTATACTCTCACTGCTGGGATTTCTCTCACAACCATCTTTTGTTTATGCTCAGAAAAAGCATGCTAAAGACAAAGTTACATCTCACGAAGAGTCTGCTCACAAAAGCATGGCTGCTACAGCAACATTTATTGAGGCTGGCAAAGCTAAAATGCTTGGTGATATAACAACTGCCACCAGGCTCTATAATACCTGTATTTTGGCCGATCCGGAAAACGACGCAGCCTATTATGAACTTGCCGCAATTTATTTAGATCAGAATGATGCTTCAACAGCTTTTCGATTGTCAGAAAAAGCTTATCAATTGGATGAACACAATCCATGGTATGGTCTGCAGCTCCTGGAAGTGTACCGACAGTTGCGCAAACATTCCGAAGCGGTTAAGCTGGCTCAACATTTGGCGAAAGAACATCCCGAAAATCCTGATTTTCTATTTGAATTAGCCGACGCCTACCTTGTTCAAAATAAATATAGTGATGCAATAAAGATATATGATGATATTGAAACTCAGTTAGGTATTTCCGAGGAAATCTCGATTCAAAAACAAAAGATATATGCCGCCCAAAACAAACCCCTAAAGGCTGTTGCTGAACTTGAAAAACTTGCTGCCGCTTTTCCCGATCAAAGCAGATATCAGGCATTGCTTGCTGAAATGTACATGGTAGCAAAAATGCCTGAAAAAGCACTGGCAGCATATCAGCGCCTTGCCGAAATTGATCCCACAAACCCATACATACACATTTCGCTTTCTGATTTTTACCGGCAGCAGGGTGATAAACAACGATCATATGATGAATTGAAGCTCGGATTTGCTAATCCTTCTCTTGATATTGATACCAAAATAAGGGTGATGCTTGCATATTACTCCATTTCCGAAATTTATTTGGACATGAAGGAGCAGGCCATCGAACTAGCACAGATTTTGAGGTCTACTCACCCAAAAGATCCTAAATCTCACTCTATGTATGCCGATTTCCTTGTGCGGGATAATAAATTGGATGAGGCACGAAATGAATTCCGGATTGTGCTGTCCCTGGACAGCAGCAAATATGTAATTTGGGAAAGTGTTCTACAAATTGACGCTCAACTGACCGATTATACTGCACTACAATCGGAAAGCTCAAGGGCAATAGAACTATTCCCGCTACAACCCCTTCCTTACTTGTTGAATGGCGGAGCTTTTATACAGCAAAAAAAATATACTGAAGCAATTAACAGCCTTAATTCCGGGGCAAAGCTCGTAACCGGCAATGATCAACTCTTAGCACAATTTTATGCTTATCTTGGTGACGCTTATAATGCCCTAAAAGATGTTGAAGCCTCTGATCGGGCTTACGATAAATCGCTAATGTATAATCCAAACGACCCTTATGTTCTGAATAATTATGCTTATTATCTTGCTCTCAGAGGAAAGAACCTGGACAAAGCCGAACCAATGGCAAAAAAATCAACAGAAGCCGATCCAAAAAATCCGTCTAACATAGATACTTATGCATGGGTTTTATTTAAGTTAGGCAAATATCAGGACGCAGAGAACGTGATCCTCAAAGCTCTTGAATTGGATGAGAAAGCTGACCCAACAATCCTGGAGCATTATGGTGATATTTTATTTAAACTTGGACAAACAGAAAAAGCTTTTGAATACTGGCAAAAGGCTTCATCGGCAGGAGAAGGTTCTGACTTACTAAACAAAAAGATCAAAGAGAAAATACTTTATGAATAAATCAAAACATACTTTAATACTTATTTTTTCAGCTTTCATTACCGCATTTTTAATGGAAAGTTGCACATCAACGCGCCATATGATTAAGGCTCCGCTAAAGGAACATGGAGCTGAATACCTTTTTAGTCAATTGAAAAAAAGCGAGATCCATTTTGGTGAACTCTCAGCTAAATTCTCTGCTGAATACACAAATAATAAGAAGACAACTTCTTTTTCCGGGCAAATCAGGATAAAACACGATAGCCTTATCTGGATTTCAATTTCACCATTATTGGGAATTGAAATGATGCGGGCAGTGATCACAAATGATTCAGTTAAGTATCTTAACCGAATAACTTCAACTTATTTTCTGCGGGATTTTAATTATATGAACCGTTTACTAAACAAGGCGCTTGATTTCGATATGGTTCAGGCTTTCCTGTTAGGGAATGATTTTTCATTTTATGAAAATGGAAAATTCAAGGCTGGTGTTGAGAATCGGCAATACAGGCTATCTACGGCTGAACGCCACAAACTAAAGAAATACATTCGGAAAAATGAAGGTGTTGATAATATCCCCATTCAACATATTTGGCTTGACCCTGATAATTTTAAGATTAGTCAGGTGGTTATCAAGGAAATAGAAAAAGACAGCCGTAAGTTTGAAGCCAATTATTCCGAATTTGAAGAAATCAATGGTCAATTATTCCCTACAAAGCTATCCTTTGCTATTGAAACGGGCGAAAGTAAAGTTAGCATCAATGTTAATTACTCTAAGATTGTAATAAATCAACATCAAAATTTTCCTTTCAGAATACCTGAAAACTATCAATCTATGCTGGAGATAATAAAACCTAAATAATCCCGAACAAAGTCTTGCTATAGAACCTCTGATGAAAATGGCCAATCCTAAAATTTTAATCCTTCTACTTTTATTGGTCTTAAACCCCTTCTATTCAGGCGCACAAAACAAAAAAAAGCAGTTAATTGAGAAGAAGAAAAAGATTGAAAAAGAGATTAAGCAAACCAATAGCCAACTGGAAAAAACAAAACAAGATAAACAAGCCAATCTCAATCAGTTAATACTGCTTAACAGGAATATTGGCAAACGAGAAGAACTTATCAGTACAATAAATACAGAAGTTACAAGCCTTGATTCTGAAATAAATACGTTATCGGATACCATTTCCCGCTTATCCCGCGAGTTGTTAAGCCTAAGGAAAGAGTATGCAAGGATGATTTATTCTGCAAATAAAAACAGAAATGCTTACAGCAGATTAATGTTTTTATTCTCTTCCAAAAGTTTTAATCAAGCATACCAGAGGCTCAAATACTTCCAGCAATATAGCGCTTACCGGCAAACACAGGTGAAATTGATGGAAGGTGCACAAGTAATGTTAGCTAACAAAAAACGTGAAATTGAACGTGTCAGGAATTCAAAATTGACCCTTGTACAAAAACAGGAGACTGAGAAGAAGAAGCTGACAGAGGAAAAAAATCAAAAAAACACAGCTATTCGGAAACTGAGCAGCAAAGAAAAGGAATTACTTAAATACCTTCATGAACACGAGCAGGCTGCAGAGCGCCTGCAGTCAACAATTGAAGCCATCATAGCAGAAGAAGTGCGAAAAGCTGAAGAGGCTAGAAAAGCAGAAGAAACAAGAAAAGCCAAAGAGGCTGGCAAAAAGAAATCAATTACTAAATCGCCGGCCACACCCCCAATAAAAACCACTGGCAAACTTTCAGTTGAAAAATCAGAAACTGCCAAACCTGCCACTTTGGAACTTACACCTAAGCAAGCCATCCTTTCGCAAAACTTCTCGGACAACAAGGGGAGGCTTCCATGGCCAGTAGAACGTGGTAGTATTTCTTCGTCCTTTGGCGAACACGCCCACCCTCAATACAAAAATATCAAGATTAAAAATAATGGTATCGATATTAATACCAGTAAAGGAGCTACAGCCAGAGCAGTTTTCGATGGAGTGGTTTCGAGTGTTATTACAATTCCGGGCTTGCACAATATTGTTATTATGCGCCATGGTGCTTATCTAAGTGTTTACTCTAATCTGGCAAATGTTTATGTAAAAAAAGGTGATGAAGTGAATACGCGGCAAACCATCGGTACTGTATTTACTGACCCAGCTAATTCTAAAACGATGATCCACTTCGAGTTATGGCAAGGGACAGCACTTATGAATCCTGAGAGTTGGATTGCCCGGTAAGATAGAGCTGACATCACATTTAATTATTTTAATGTATTGCCTCTTATAAATTACATACTTTTGCATCATTACTGAATTTTCAACTTGTTATCACTATGGGAAAAATAGGAACATTCGAAATCATCCTCATTCTTGCTATCGCTGTCTTACTTTTTGGGGGCAAAAAAATTCCAGAGCTCATGAAGGGATTGGGTAAAGGAATAAAGGGCTTTAAGGATGAGATGAAAGGAGAGGACGAAGACACTAAGCCAGGAAACACATCTGATCCAAAATAGAGTTTTCTAATGCTTTAATAATCTTTGCCGGTCGCGATTCTTCGGACTGGCAATTCTGATTTTAATAATATTGACTATCGAAAATCCATAATTTTTGCGCCTGTACTACGTTATTCGATAGATTAAAGCCTTTTAACTCCGGGAAATACTATCTTTATTTATTGCTGACTTGTTAACATTTGTTTGTTCATTACAACTAATCAGCCATTTTTTCCATGGCTAAGTTTTTTTTATTTTTACCACCATCAAGATTTTTAAATTAATTTTATGCTTCCAAAAAATCCGCCTTTTATATTTTATTCTACCATCAAGGAAAAATTTATTATGCCATACCGAATGTTAAAACTCAAAATCCTCTCTATTTCACTCTTTTGCTCTTTTAGTATTGCAGCTCAGGAGGTACGCCTCCCAAACGATTCCGTACCAGATACAAATCAGGATTTTGTGTACGACAATTTTGTAGTTAGTGCACTTGACAGCTTATCAAATCTGAAGTATTTCGAAAACACAGCTAACATCCGCAACAACAATAACAAAAGCAAGTACAACTTTTTACCTAACTTCGTTCCAACGTATAGCGATTCTATCTACTATTCGCGTATTCAGCTTTTAGACATTGCATCCCCGATTGATTTTGTTTATAACAAATATGTCAGGGATTTCATAAATCTTTATGCAGTGAAGAAACGAGGACTCACATCCCGTGTTTTGGGGCTAACTCATATGTATTTCCCAATGATAGAGGAAGACCTCGACAAATACGACATACCACAGGAGATGAAATACCTTGCTATCGTGGAATCTGCACTTAATGGCAATGCACGTTCTCCTGTCGGAGCCTCAGGAATCTGGCAATTTATGGTTGGTACCGGCAAAATGTATGATCTTAATGTTACTTCCTATGTGGATGACCGACTTGACTTTTACAAAGCTACTAATGCTGCCTGCCGGCATTTCAAGGATCTTTACCGGACTTATCATGACTGGCTGCTTGTTTTAGCTGCTTATAATTCCGGGGCAGGCAATGTTAACAAAGCTATCCGCCGATCGGGGGGCAAAATGACTTTTTGGGAAATACGAAACTATCTGCCACGTGAAACACGAGATTATGTTCCGGCATTTATTGCAGTAAATTATGTTATGAATTATGCTGACGAACATAATCTTTATCCAGTAATGCCAAAACTTGAGGCCTATGAAATTGATACAGTAGCTGTAAAACATCCACTTACGTTTGCGCAGATTTCTGAGAAACTGAAAATATCCATGGATGATCTGATGTTCCTCAATCCAACATTCAAAAGAGGATTTATTCCTTCTACAAGTGAGAAAATCTATTTCGTACGTCTTCCAAAGAAATCAGTAGCTGACTTTATTAATAATGAGACAGCCTTATATGCTTATAACCCAACAAAGGGTTATGATGCATCAGAATTTCAACACATGATTACGCTGGCTACATCCAACGATTTGAACGGTGATTATGACAGAACTACACATAAAGTAAGGCGTGGCGAAAATTTAGCATCTATTGCAAGGAAATATCATTGTACTACAGGTGACATCAAGGAATGGAATCATCTGAAACGTTCAAAAGTCTCTACTGGTCAACGACTTGCAATTTATACTGCACCTCATAAGAAAATAGTTAAAGATACAAGTCTGGCACAGGTACAAAATACTAGTGCCAAACCTGTAGTTAATGACCGGCCAGTGTCAAAAAAATTACACGTTGTTAAGAAGGGGGAATTCCTCGGGAGAATCGCCGAAAAATACAATGTATCCCTTTCTGATCTAAAAAAATGGAACCACCTGAAGACGAATTCGGTAAATATCGGACAACGATTGGTGGTGAGCAACAGTAACTCAGATGAATCTACTACTGAAATGGCTACTACTGAAAACAACAGCACTTCGTCGGGCAATAAAATTGTTAAAGATAACGATACTATAATGTATGTCTATTATACTATTCAAACAGGGGATACTTTGTGGAAAATTGCTCAAAAATATAGTGGCGTGTCTGTTACCGACATTAAAAAACTCAATAACATTACGAATGATAAAGGACTGAAGGTCGGACAGAAAATTAAAGTTGCTGTTGCCGGATAATCTATCCTGATCTCATATGCCTATGAGGCATTTACAGAAGTCGTAGTTCATTGTAATCTCTTTGCTTTAGCCGTTATTCCTGCATCATACATTATAATACTAATACAAACGGTTTGGAAGCTTCAAACCATTCTTCCTGTAGGTTTTCAATTACTCAATATTGTAGAACGTAACTTCACGTATCAACTTGAAGGTATTTTCTTACCTTTGATTTGTGGGAAATTTATTTTTCAGGTCTTGCAACTTTGATCAATTCTACGGACTTTTTACTTTAAGTAATTTTTTAGTTTTGATATGGTGAAAATTATGCGAATTATTGTGCTTGCATTTGCATTAGTGCTTTTTGCGCAAACGGTCTGGTCGCAGAGCAATTCCGTAATAACTCCCGATTATTGTTATAAACAGGCTATGGCCACATACCCTCTTGTCCGGCAAAGTGAATTATACATCGAAATTCATGAACAGCAGATCAATACGCTTATAGTCGGCAATCTTCCGCAAGTAGCTATTAACGGACAAGCCTCTTACCAGTCGGACGTAACAGAACTTCCCATTCATCTGCCAAACATCACAATTCCTTCAATAGATCATGACGCTTATAAGGCCACTTTGGATATAAATCAGGTGATTTATAGCGGGGGTAATTACAGGCGGCAGGTTGAATTGGAAGATATAAACCAGAAATTAAACCAGCAAAACCTGGAAACTGAGCTTTATAAACTTAAAGAGCGTATTAACCAATATTTTGTTACTATCCTGCTTCTTGATGAAAACAGTAAGTTAAATAGTTTACTAAGGGAGGATCTTATTGCAAAATTAGCCCGGCTTGAGTCAGGAGTGAGGAATGGAACCACTTTACAATCCAATGCCGATATTTTAAAGGCTGAAATTATAAAGACAGAACAACGTATTACCGAATCACGCTACAACAGGGAGGCTGCTATTAAAATGCTATCTGAATTGATTTCAGATACGTTATCGGTCAGCTCTGTCTTTGAACTTCCCGATCCTGTTTTAAATACTTCGCTATTCATAAATAACCGGCCAGAATATCTTCTTTTCGATCTGCAGTTAGCCAGATTCGATTCACAAAAAAAACTTGTAAATACAAAGCTTAATCCGAGAGTTTCCGGTTTTGCAACTCTTGGTTACGGTCGCCCCGGACTGAACATGCTCTTAAACAAATTCGACACTTATTATCTTGTTGGCGCAAAATTAACCTGGACCCTCTGGAACTGGAACCAAACACATTATGAATCGAATGTTCTGGAACTTCAGGCAGGAATTACACGCTCGCAAAAAAAAACTTATGATAAAAATGTGGCTGTTGCGGTTCAGCAATATATTGCAGATATCAGCAAATACGAACAACTTATTACAGCCGACCACCAGATTATAGAATTGCGTGGGAGTATTACCAGATCAGCCTCTTCGCAGCTGGATAATGGTGTTATTACTTCTACTGATTACTTGCAGGAACTAAATGCAGAAATGCAGGCGAAACTTAACCTGGCAACACACCAGGTGCAGTTGAAACAAGCCCGGATAAATTACCTGGCTGCTACAGGAAATCTATAAAATTATCAGATCATTATAAAGAATTAATACCATGAAACTGAGTTATCCTTTAATAGCCCTTTCTGCTTTGCTCTACTGCTGTAGCGGGAGTAATGAAAAATCGGATGCTTACGGAAATTTTGAAGCTACCGAAATCATCATTTCTGCTGAGGCTAGCGGAAGAATCATGCAGTTTGATGTGGAAGAAGGACAAGAGCTCAAAGCCGGACAGCAAGTTGGACTAATTGACACTACTGATCTTTACCTAAAAATGGAGCAACTCCGGGCCCAGAAAAAAGCGATTGCCACCCGTGCTCCTGGAGTAGCAGCACAGATTGAAGTACAACTTCAGCAAAAAGCAAACCTAGAAGTGGAGAATGCCCGCATTGATAAACTATTCATTGATAAAGCAGCTACTCAGAAACAGATGGATGATATAAAGGGTGCAATAAATTTGGTTGACCGTCAGATTGCTTCAATAAAAACCCAACAACCCGGCATTGTAGAAGAAATGGACGTTGTTCAAAAACAGATTGTTGTTACACACGAAGCAATTAACAAATGCCAGGTTCTAAACCCTTCAGATGGCACTGTGCTGGTAAAATATGCCGAAACCGGAGAACTTGCTTTACCGGGCAAATCACTTTATAAGCTCGCCAACCTCAGCCAAATGGAGTTGAGAGTATATATTACAGGCGATCAATTGCCAGGAATTAAAATCGGGCAAAAAGTGGAAGTTATCATTGACAAAAACAGAAAAGACAATCAGGTGCTTGAAGGTACCGTTAGCTGGATTTCACAGAAAGCAGAATTTACGCCTAAAATAATTCAAACAAAAGAAGAACGTGTTAACCTCGTTTATGCTGTAAAAATTCTTGTGCCAAACGATGGCCGCATCAAAATTTCCATGCCTGGAGAAGTAAATTTTCAAAGCAAATCTAAATAATTCTAACCTTAAATTTAAACTTATGAAACTCTTAAAAATTCTATGTTTATTGCTTCCTTTAGCATTTCCATTCAAATCACTAATGGCTCAATCTGTTGCCGATAAAATTCTGGGATACTACCTAACACTTGACGACGATACTAAAAAAGAAAAGTCGCAGGTACAGATTTATAAGAATTCCAATGGGAAATATTATGGAAAGATTGTATGGCTAAAGGAGCCAAATGAAAATGGAAAGCCAAAGCTCGACAAACATAATCCTGATGAAAAATTACAGAAACGCGCTATTATGGGACTAGAAATGCTAAAGGACTTTACTTACAACAAAGGAGACCAGGAATGGAGCGATGGTAGCATTTATAATCCAACCAGCGGCAAAACCTACAATTGCTATATTAAGTTTGAAGGTTCTACAAATCTGAAAATAAGGGGATATATTGGAGCAGCATGGATGGGCCTGGGCAAAACAGCTATGTGGACAAAAGAGGCGACGCTCCGTAAATAATTCTTAAAATGAAAAAAGGTCTTTGATCGGAATAATGAACTCTGTGGAATCAGTTTCTGTGATTGACGTAAGCAAACGCTTTGGCGAAAATGAAGCATTGCAGGACATTTCACTCTCCGTGAACAAAGGTGAACTCTTTGGCATTATAGGGCCAGATGGAGCCGGCAAAACAACACTATTCCGCATTCTTACAACGCTGTTACTTCCTGGCTCAGGAAAAGCTACTGTTGAAGGCTTTGATGTGGCAGGCCAATACCGCCAGATCAGGAGAATTGTTGGTTATATGCCTGGAAGATTTTCGTTATATCAGGATTTAACTGTAGAAGAAAACCTTAAATTTTTTGCAAGCATATTTAAGACTACAGTTGCCGATAATTACAGCCTGATCCATGATATTTATGTTCAGCTGGAGCCTTTCCGAAATCGTCCTGCCGGTAAACTCTCAGGTGGAATGAAGCAGAAACTTGCGCTCTGTTGTGCCTTGATTCATCGTCCTCATGTTTTATTTCTTGATGAACCTACTACAGGTGTTGATGCTGTTTCGCGACGCGAATTCTGGGAAATTTTACGTAGGCTTAAAGAAGAAAAAATCACTATTCTTGTTTCAACGCCTTACATGGACGAAGCCAACCTTTGCGACCGTGTTGCACTGATGCAGAAAGGCTTTCTGTTAAGCATAGATACACCGCAAGGAATCATAGATCGCTATCATAAACAGCTCTGGGCAGTCAGAGGCGAGAATATGTATAGCTTATTGTTACACCTGCGGCATTTTGAAGGGGCTCACAGCGCATATCTATTTGGGGATAGCATTCACCTTACTACGAGGGATGAATCAATTACAGAAGCTCAAATCCTCTCATTCATTCAACAGGTAACGGATTCCCACATTGAATTAGGCAGGATTCAGGCAACTATAGAAGACTGTTTTATGGGGCTTATGGAAACAGGAAAATCCGCCCACAGCATAGAATAACTTCTACATACCGACACACAATGCAAAACAAGCCTGTTATCGAAGTTGAAAACCTGGTGAAAAAATTCGGTTCATTCGTTGCCAACGATCAGCTAACTTTCAACGTATTTAAAGGAGAAATCTTTGGCTTTCTTGGAGCAAACGGGGCCGGAAAAACAACCGCAATGAGGATATTGTGCGGATTGCTTTCACCAACATCCGGCAAAGCTACTGTAGCAGGATTTGACGTATATCATCAGCAAAATAAAATAAAGCAAAATATCGGCTATATGAGCCAGAAGTTTTCGCTGTATGAAGATCTCACTGTGAAGGAAAATTTCAGGTTTTATGGCGGTATCTATGGCCTATCGAAAGTCAGGATTGATGAGCGTACCAATGAACTTCTCGGAAGACTGGAACTTAAGCAGGTACTCGATCAGCAAACAAAAGGCCTTCCATTGGGCTGGAAACAAAAGCTTGCATTTTCCCTTGCTATTATACACAACCCATCCATTGTCTTTCTTGATGAACCAACCGGCGGGGTTGATCCAATTACCCGCAGGCAATTCTGGGATATGATTTACGAAACAGCACTTGGCGGAATAACTGTATTTGTAACAACACATTACATGGACGAAGCTGAATATTGCCAGCGTGTTTCTATAATGGTTGACGGGCGTATTGAAGCTTTGGATACCCCGGCAATGCTCAAACAAACCTATTGTGTAAGCAGTATGGACGAAGTTTTTCTGAAGCTGGCACGAAAAGCACCTATTGTTAATCAATAGCATTTGTTTGTAAGGAAAAACGATTTAAGAACAAGGATTAACGATTTAAGAATTAAGAAGTTCGTACACTTTTGAAATTATAACATAGCAATGCGATCTCACGAAAGAAGTGAATAAATCGATATTCGATATTTCAGACTAAAGTAGATTTTTAAGACTACTCAACATAATAGCAATATGAAAGGATTTATCATCAAAGAGTTTTATCACATCTTCCGGGATGCGCGCTCAATGATTATTCTTTTCGGAATGCCTTTGGTACAGGTGTTGTTGTTCGGTTTCGCAATTTCGAATGATATTAAAAATGCTAACATCGCCATTCTTGACCATTCTAAAGATTACGCCTCGCGCGAAATCACACAGAAATTATTATCATCCGGATACTTTGTTTTGTCTGCTGAACTTTCGTCAGAAAAGGAAATCGGAGCTTGCTTCCGAAAAGGAAAAGTTAAAGAAGTTATCATTTTCGGCTCCGACTTTGCCCTTAATCTCGAAAAAGAGAAAAAAGGGAATATACAAATTATTGCCGATGCTTCTGATCCAAATACCGCTAACCTTCTGGTAAATTACACTACTTCAATTCTCAACGATTACCAGCGCGATCTTTTGAAGGACAAGCATTTGCCCCTTCAAATAGAACCTGAGGTTAAATTGCTATATAATCCCAGCCTAAAGAGTGTTTTTATGTTCGTACCCGGGATCATCACAATTCTATTGATGCTTATCTCGGCTATGATGACTTCTATCTCAATTGCCCGCGAAAAAGAACTTGGAACAATGGAAGTACTGCTGGTTTCACCGCTGAGGCCAATACAGATAGTAGTTGGTAAAGTCGTCCCTTATGTGATTCTTGCTTTCGCAGATGCAATCACTATCCTTCTTCTGAGTTATTTCGTTTTTGGTATGCCTGTTCAGGGAAGCATGGCTTTGTTGCTTGCTGAAAGTATGTTATTTATCGTAATGGCACTGTCACTTGGAATACTTATTTCGACAATCAGCAATAGTCAGCAAATGGCAATGATGCTCTCCATGTTTGCGCTGATGTTACCTACAATACTTCTTTCTGGTTTCATTTTTCCGGTAGAGAATATGCCGGTTGTTCTTCAGTGGCTGAGCAATATTATGCCCCCAAAATGGTTTATCGTCATCATAAAAGCCATTATGCTTAAGGGGGTTGGTTTTGGTTATATCTGGAAGGAAACGTTAATCATCCTTTTTATGTGTATTCTATTCATTAGCCTAAGCGTCAAAAAATTTAAAATCAGGCTCGAATAATGCGGATTATACTTATCATATTACGAAAGGAATTTATCCAGGTGTTCCGCAACAAGGCTATGTTGCCGATTATTTTTGTCATACCAATAGTACAACTTCTGATTCTGGCTTATGCTGTAACTTTTGAGATAAAAAATATTAACCTTGACATCGTTGATCAGGACAACAGCCCGGTTTCACGGGAGCTTATCAGCAAATTCAGTGGTTCCACATTCTTCACTATTCATAATTATTATATTGACTATAATGAGGCTACTACTGATTTCAAAAGAGGCAAAGCACATCAGGTATTGGTAATTCCCCCGCATTTCGAACGCGATCTTTACAAGGAAAACAAAGCGAAACTCCAATTAGTCACAAACGCTATCGATGGAAGTGCAGCAGCATTAATGAATGCTTATGGTATATCGATAATACTTGATTATAATAAAGACTTGCTATTGGAGAAGTTTGGCAATGAATTCCTCACAAATCCTATTAATGTTTCTTATTCCTACTGGTTTAACCCCGAGCTTAATTATATTACTTATATGGTCCCCGGAATTTTGGTCCTGTTGGTTACAATGATCGGTATTTTCCTTTCGGGGATGAATGTTGTGCGCGAAAAAGAGATCGGGACAATAGAGCAGATCAATGTATCACCTATCAAAAAATACCAGTTTATTATCGGCAAACTTTT
>CAZEDO010000011.1:0-54209 GCA_964511085.1 uncultured Lentimicrobiaceae bacterium | reverse complement strand
AATTTTATTAAACTACTCATGAACGATGTGGAATTAAGTTGACGCGTATGCCCTATGGGACTGTCCCTTTAGGGACAATATATTGGTAGAGAATTAGATAATAATTTAAAAAAGTCCTGTAGGGACGAAATGTAATTCGCAGTCGGTCAGTAGTGATAGAGAATGAACTACCCGGCCGCAGAGCAGCGGGGTGTCAGAATCCTGAAACCAGAAGAATTTTCAAATTCCGACTCGTGTATTCTGTATTCTTCTTAGAAATAATGTAGGATAAATCGCAGCAAGCCTGCCTGACGACAGTCTGGCTGCAGGGAATTAGACACAAAGAAAGCTTAAACAGCTGCCTTCCCGGGCAAAAAATGATGCTGGTTGACCTAAAAGGTTTTATAAGTTATACTCCATGGATGGCTTTGGAAAAAGCATTCATCGCTTCACCGTTATTCTCCAGTGCATTACCGATCACAATAATGTCAGCACCCGCGGCGCATAAGGCAGCCGCGTGCCCGGGAGTGCGGATACCTCCGCCAATGATGAGAGGTACAGAAATGCTTTTCTTCACATTTTCCACCATCCCTATCGGCACAGTATTTAGCGCACCGCTTCCCGCATCCATGTATATGATTTTAAGCCCCAGCATTTCGCCGGCCATGGCAGTACACATGGAAATATCATCTTTGTCGGCAGGGATTGGCGACGAATTGCTCATATACGACACTGCCGTTGGTTTGCCACTTTCAATAAGCATATAGCCTGTGGAAATGACTTCCAGCGGGCTGAGTTTGAGGTATGGGGCGGCTATCACATGCCGGCCAATAAGCATTTCGGGGTTTCGGCCCGAAATGAGCGATAAAAATAAAATGGCATCGGCTTTCCAACTCATCTGAAGGGTGTTGCCAGGAAAAAGGACTACAGGGATTTCAGCTTTTTCTTTCAACATGCTAATACACTGGTCCAACTGATTGTTGATGAGCAGGCTGCCACCAACAAAAAAGTAGTCCACGTTGGATTTGGATGCAAGAATGGCAATATTTTCCACTTCAGCCAGCGTGTGCTTATCAGGATCTATAAGAACAGCAAATTGCTTCAGACCTTGTTGCATTTTATCTGTGATGGCCTTGTAAACTGACATGTTAGAAATTGTTTATTGTAATGCAATAATAAGAAAATATTTGATTGAACCTGCTATTGCTGGCATTGCTTAAACCGGGGATGAATCTTATTACAGGTTGCAGTTCTGTTTTAACGAGCTAACTGAACGAATAAAACAGCAGAAAGCAATCAGATTTCAAATCTTGACTGGGAAATGAGCAAAAATAGACGAGTGATTAATTTTGTATTTTAGCGTAATTATTCTTTTATATCAATGGCATTCTAAGGATCGGCCTATTACGAATATAGCAGGACTTATACTTAGGATACCTTAGTTTACTTTAAGTGAGCCCTTTTGGGTTGCGAAACTATGAACATTATTGCTCAGAATATATAGAATCAAAATCTTTTAAAAGTTGCGCAATTTCAGAATACTACTTCTTTTCTTTTTTATTAGCGCAATAAAATTCTCAGTTGCCCAACAAGTTGCTACCAGTAAAGATTCGGTCAATATTTATTTGAATATTGAAACATTTTCCCAAAAGACAAGGGCGACAAAGTTTCTTTATAAGTATCTTTTCAAATCGGTGGCTCCTCTTGCTTTGCCTACGGATCAGCGCACGGTGTCCCTGAAAAAAGTATATAGTCGTTTCGAGAATAAAATCATTCGTAATATTAATGTGACTACGCTTGATCCTTTTGGGAATGATTTATATGATACGACGCGGATGTCGGATTTTGTCGGAAAAAAAGTTCTGAACAATCTTCATGTAACTACACTTCACATGACAATTAGGAATCTATTGCTGATAAAAAGAAACGAACCATTTGATTCAGTTTTGGTAAGGGAATCTGAACGACTTGTGCGAAAACAATCCTACATCCGGGAAGTGGATTTTTACCCTGTAATTTGTGGAAGTAATTCTGATTCTGTTGACTTACAGATAAGGGCATTGGATTATTGGAGCATTATGCCTGGTGTTGATGCGTCAGCAACGCTCCTGAAACTTAAACTCTCGGACAAAAACCTGGCTGGTTTGGGACACCGGTTTGCCAATTCATACACATGGAATCACACAAATGGAAACCATATATTTGAAACGAGCTATACAATCCCAAATTTTCAGAACACCTTTATCAGTTCTGAATTATACTATAAACAGGATGAAAAAAATAATTATACATCCGGCATCAGTATTGACAGGCCTTTTTACTCCGCTTTAACAAGGTGGGCAGGGGGTATGAATTTTTCGCTGCAATTGAAATCAGATTCGGTTTACCAGAACGACACCTCTCATATTCTTTTTCCAGCACGGTTCACTGTCCAGGATTATTGGGCTGCTGAAGCATGGCAAGTGAAAGAAGGAAAATCGGAAAACGACAGGACTACCAACCTGATTTTATCTGCCAGGTTTTTCCGGCTTAGATATACTGATAAGATTGTTGAGATGGCCAATGCGCCTTTCAAACATGAAAATAAATCATTTTTTCTGTCGGGGCTTGGGCTTTCAACCCGGAAATACATTCAGGATAATTACATTTTCAATTTTGGAAAAACAGAAGATGTCCCGGTGGGCAGGGCATATGGAATTGTTGGAGGATACCAGTTTAATAATAAGAATTTATTATATTTCGGTGCTAACTTTTCTTATGGCAATTATTATCGGCTGGGATATTTAAGGGCAAATTTCGAATACGGAACGCTCTTTAATGCTGCAACAACAGAACAAGGTGTATTTAAAACAGAACTGAATTACTATACCAAACTGTTCGAAATCAGAAACTGGAATTTCCGGCAATTTATAAAATCAAGCCTGACATCAGGAATTAAGCGGTTGCCTAATGAAAGCCTGACTATCAACGAGGAATATGGTATAAATGGGTTCAATAGCTCAGGTGTTTTTGGGAAACACAGGTTGTTATTCACAATGGAAACGCAATCCTATGCTCCCGGGAATTTCTTAGGGTTCCAGTTTGGTCCTTATCTGTTGCTGTCATTCGGTATGCTTGGCAATGAAACAACAGGGTTCCGGAACAGCAGGGTCTATTCCCAATTTGGCATAGGGACCCTGATCAGGAATAAATATTTAGTTATTAGCAACTTTCAAATATCCTTCTCTTTTTACCCGGTCATTCCCGGCAATGGTGATAACATCTTTAAAACAAATTCATTCAAAGCAAATGATTTCAGCTTCCCCGACTTCGACATAGGGAAACCTGGTATGCTGTCTTTTCAATAAGAAATATATCGGTGGCTGTTGAACAGAGCTGAAGCTAGCCGAAATATTTGCAATCCCAATCAGAGACAGTAAAACAAGATGCTCACCTGATTAGCAAACTGATAAAATTGATTTTTTTCATAAGTGTAATTAAATATGGCATGAGCAAAGATTCCTATCTTTGCCATATAAAATGGGTTCGCCCCTGCACCGCCAGAAGCGGAAATATAAAATTTATTAATATGACTCAGGCAAAAAAAGCAATAACCGTATTTACGATGATTACAGCAGCAATTCTGCTTTTGGCCGGTAGTGGATGTAAGAAAGACAATCCCGCTCCAACTCCTGCAAGAACAGCTACTTATAACCTCAAAGTTAAAGATGTACTCGGAATAACCGGCAAAGTTACCTTCACTGAAACCAGCAGCACTACAACTACCGTGGTTATCACTCTAACAGGTCCCGTTACAGGAGGCCATCCAGCTCAACTGGTCGCCAATTCGGCAGTTGAACAAGGTGCCATTGCTGTAACACTTACTCCTGTTGACGCAACCGGAAAAAGTTCAACAGTTGTATCAATGTCTTACACTGATCTGATAGCCTACGACGGGCATATAAATGTGATTAAAAGCGTTACTGAACCAGGTGTTATTCTCGCGCAGGGGGATATAGGCGGTAATTTACTAACTGGCATCAATAAATCATACGCGCTCACTGACGCAGGATCATTTGGTGTGACCGGAACTGCATTATTTGAAAAAAGGGTTAACGGAAACACCCTGATAACAATTTCGCTTAATGGGACAATAAGTAACAATGTTTATCCGGCCTCAATTAACCTGGGTTCAATCGAGTCAGTTGGTGGTGGGCCGGTTAAAAGGTCTTTGAATGATGTGAATGGTACAACCGGTAAAAGTTATACAAACATTCGGAAACTCGATGATGGGATAACAGCAGTCACTTACGATAATTGGCTGGTATATGATGGTTATTTAAATATTTATCAATCTTCAGTTAGCTTAGGTACTATAATTTGCCATGGTAATATTGGCTCCAATTAAACAGGAATAGTTCAAAAACCAATTCACCCCGCCCAAATTATTCAGGGTGGGGTGTTCTGTTTTTCGGAGTTTGAAATCCTTCTGCTTCAAAACTAATGAACAAAGCATGATTCCTGAAAAAACATATCTGTCAACAGGTGATTTCATTGATCTATACTACAAAGTAAAGCTTAAGGGCTATCATGCTCTGCTTTCAAAATTACATCTCACCAATCTTGCCCGTACTGTTTCCAAATGGAACCATATATCGCCGGATTCTGATTTCTGGATTATTCCTGCTGTGCGCAACAGGTGGAACGAAAAATGTACAGGTGACCCCAACATGGAATACGAGGACTATGTTGTTTCAAAATACTTTGGTAATGCACATGACCTGAGGATACTTTCTGTTGGCTGCGGAACAGGTTCGCGCGAGCGTAAATTCGCGAAGTACGAAATTTTTAGCAGCATAGAAGGCATCGATCTGGCAGCAAGCCAGGTGGAAGAAGCCCGCGAAACAGCAGCCAGCCAAAACCTTGATAATATTCATTATTTCACCGGCGATTTTAGCTCCTATCCTTTTGAATCTGAAGCTTACGACCTGATCCTCTTCAATTCCAGCCTTCATCACTTCGATCGGATAAATGAATTCCTGAAGCTGAAAGTAATGCCATTGCTTAAAAAAGAAGGCTATTTAATTATCTACGAATACGTGGGGCCTAAGCGGCTTCAATGGATTCGCCCTCAGCTTAATCGTGTTAATCAATTGCTAAATAAAATTCCTGCAAAGTACAGAACCCGGTTCAACAGCCAGGCTATTAAGCACCGTATCTACAGGCCGGGATTGCTGCGTATGTTAATGGTTGATCCCTCGGAAGCTATTGATTCGGAATCCATCCTTCCTTCCATACACAAGCATTTTAGAGTTATTGAAGAAAAGAAAGTTGGTTGGGATATTTTGCACCCATTGCTTAAAGATATCTCGCATAATTTTTTAGGTACTGACAAGGAAACGCAAACTATTCTTGCCGAACTGTTTGAACAGGAAGATAATTACATGGCTGAGTCGGGGAGGAGTGATGCAGTTTTTGGGATATACCAAAAGAGGTAAAGAATAACCACCGACCAGAAAACCAGAGTGAAACATGAATTAAAAAACCTCCAGAACTATTTTTCTGATATTATCTGAGCGTCCCATTGTGTAAAAATGCAGGGCTGGAACGCCTGCCGCTATTAGTTCACGGGCCTGTACAATAGCATATTCCACACCCAACTGCCGTGCCTGCTCATTATTCTGACATTTTTCAACTTCCCTCACAAGTTCATTTGGAATATCAATATTGAAAACCTGAGGAAGTGTATTCAGCGAGGCAATAGTTGAAATTGGCTTTATTCCTGGTATTATAGGGACAGTGATGCCTTGCTCGCGGCATTGCCGTACAAATTCAAAATACTTTCGGTTATCGAAAAACATTTGTGTAACGATGTATTCAGCCCCGGCATCAACTTTCATTTTAAGATAATGTATATCAGCGGCCATGTTTGGGGATTCCAGATGTTTTTCGGGATAACCTGCTACGCCAACCGAGAATGAAGTTGGAGAAGTATGTTGTAGATTCTCGTCGAGATACTGCCCTTTGTTAAGGCCCATAACCTGTTTCACCAGGTCGATGGCATTAGCGTGTCCACCATCCTCCGGAACATAATGTTTTTCAGTTTTGAGTGTATCACCACGCAGGACTAAAAGATTATGAATTCCCAAAAAGTGCAGATCGAGCAGGCCATTTTCAGTTTCCTCACGGGTAAATCCACCACAGATAATATGAGGTACCACATCTACCTTGTATTTGTACTGTATAGCTGCCGAAATACCAACAGTACTGGGGCGTTTGCGAACCACTTTCTTTTCCAGCAAACCACCCGGATGTTTTTTGTAGATCACTTCCTCCCGGTGATACGTTACATCAATAAATGCAGGATTAAATTCAATTAACGGATCGATTGCACGATAGATATTCTCGATACTGTCTCCTTTTAACGGTGGCAATAGCTCAAATGTAAAAAGTGTTTTTCCATTGCTTTTAGCAATGTGTTCAGTAATTTTCATAAGGAGAATAAAATTGTAAATTTCTAATTGCTCTAATTTCTAAAAACCGCATTCCCTTAGCCGGATATGAATAGTTTTTCTTATTTTATTAACTCTAAGTACTCCAAACTTTAGGCACTCAAGGCACTCTTTTTTCTAGTCATTCAGGTTTGAAGCCAGCCATCGCCGGGCATCTGGCATGGACATCTGTTTTCTCAAGGCATAATCTTCAAGCTGATCTTCATTAATTCTACCTACATTAAAATAACAGCTTTCCGGATTGGCAAAATAGAAACCGCTCACAGAAGCAGCAGGATACATTGCAAAATTCTCTGTAAGTGCTATTCCTGCTCTGCTTGCATCGATCAGTTCAAACAAAGTCTCTTTTTCTGAATGTTCCGGACAAGCCGGATAGCCAGGAGCCGGTCTTATACCCTGGTACTCTTCGTGGAGCAAATCTGTCAGATCCATTTTTTCGCCAGGAGCGTACGCCCAAAGCTCTTTGCGAACCTTAACATGAAGAAGTTCTGTAAACGCTTCGGCCATGCGATCAGCTAATATTTTTACCATTATGGCGCTGTAGTCGTCGTTATTACGGGTGAATTTTTCGACACATTTTTCTACACCAAGCCCGGAGGTAACTACAAAAAATCCCATGTAATCCTTCACACCACTATCCAAAGGTGCTATAAAGTCTGAAAGACAAAGGTTTGGTTTCCCGGGTTCTTTTAGTTCCTGATTACGCAGGAAATGGAACATCCGCATAGGCTTTCCTTCTTCATCATAAACCTGGATGCTGTCACCAACAGTATTGGCAGGATAAAACCCAACCACAGCATCTGCTTTTAACAAATTGTTTTCAATGATATCTTTAAGCATTTCAAGCGCATCAGCCAATAGTTTACCAGCTTCTTCTCCTTTTTCAGGATCCTTCAAAATAGCGGGATACTTTCCATTTAACTTCCAGGCATGGAAGAAAAATGTCCAGTCAATATAATGGCTGATCTCTTCGAGGGAATATCCGGAAAACAGCTTTGTGCCAATAAAGCCTGGTACTGTTGGTTTGAAAGCTTCCCAATTAATTTTCAGCCGGTTGGCACGTGCCTGGGCAAGGCTGATAAACCTGTCGGCGGCCCGCGAGGTATAGTGCTTTTGACGCAGATTTTCATACCGCGAGTTTACTTCCTTCACCAGATCACCCTGCACTCCCTGCGCAAGCAATGATGAAACTACACCTACTGCTCTCGAAGCATCACGCACATGAATTACCGGACCATCATAAGATGGAGCTATCTTCACAGCTGTGTGCATTTCCGAAGTTGTGGCACCTCCGATAAGTAACGGAATAGTGAATCCCTGCCGCTTCATTTCAGAAGCCACATGTGCCATTTCCTCCAGCGAAGGTGTGATAAGGCCACTTAATCCGATAATATCTACTTTATGGAGGATGGCTTGTTCCAGTATTTTAGCCGTCGGAGTCATTACTCCAAGATCAACAACTTCATAATTGTTGCAGCCAAGCACAACACCTACAATGTTTTTGCCGATATCGTGGACGTCACCTTTCACAGTTGCCATCAGTATTTTTCCTGCTGATTGCGCATCTCCAGCCTGTTTTTCGGCCTCCAGGTAAGGGAGCAGGCGGGCAACGGCCTTTTTCATCACCCGGGCACTTTTAACAACCTGAGGAAGGAACATTTTGCCTGCACCAAACAGATCGCCGACATGGTTCATTCCTCGCATTAAAGGGCCTTCAATAATTTCAAGTGCCCGCGCATAATTTTGCCGGGCTTCATCAATATCTGTATCTATATGTCCATCAATACCATGAACAAGTGAATAAGAGAGGCGGTCTTCAACAACAAGGTTGCGCCATTCTTCAGTCTGGTCTTCTTTTTTCTCTTTGCCTTTGACGGTAGTTGAAAAGTTGAGTAAACGTTCGGTAGCGTCAGAACGGCGGTTGAATATCGCATCTTCCATCATTTCGAGCAGATCAGGCGGAATATCATCATAAACAGGCAGATTGCCCGCGTTAACAATACCCATATCGAGGCCGGCTTTAATAGCATGATAGAGAAATACCGAATGCATGGCCTCACGTATGGTATCATTCCCCCGAAAGGAGAATGACAGGTTGCTTATTCCTCCGCTTACTCTCGTAAAAGGCAGGTTTTCCTTTATCCAGGTAATTGAGTGCAGAAAATCAACGGCATAGCTGTTATGCTCTTCCATGCCGGTGCAGATAGTGAGCACGTTAGGATCAAAAATTATATCTTCGGGTGCAAAGCCGACATCCTTAATCAACAGGTTATAAGCTCTTTTGAAAATTGTAATCCTTCGCTGGAGAGAAGTGGCCTGCCCTTCTTCGTCAAAAGCCATTATAACGGCTGCTGCACCATAATCGCGGATGCGGCGGGCCTGGCGGCAGAATACTTCAGGCCCTTCCTTAAGGCTGATTGAATTAACAATAGTTTTACCCTGAACACATTTGAGCCCTGCTTCAAGGACTTCCCACTTGGAAGAGTCAATCATCAGCGGTACTCTTGAAATGTTAGGCTCTGATGCCAGCATATTCAGGAATTTTACCATTGCTGATTTGGAATCGAGCATGGCGTCATCCATATTGATGTCAAGTACCTGGGCTCCCGAATCCACTTGTTGCAAAGCAACTGAAAGAGCCTGTTCGTAATTGCCATCAGCAATTAGCCTGGCAAACTTACGCGAACCCGACACGTTGGTTCGCTCACCAATATTAATAAAGTTGCTTCCTTCAAAAACCACCAGAGCTTCGAGGCCGCTAAGATGTAGAGAATGATTAACCGGGGGCAGTGAACGCCGCCGTGCACCTTTTGCAAGGATTGCCAGTTGACGGATATGATCGGGGGTTGTGCCGCAACAACCACCTATGATATCCACACACCCGCTTTGTATATATTCCTTCATTTCAAGGGCCATTGCCAGCGGCGACTGATCGTAATGTCCAAATTGATTTGGCAAGCCTGCATTTGGATATGCACTTACACGAAAAGGCGCTTTGAGCGAAAGCTCCTCTACATAAGGCCTGAGTTGGGAAGCTCCTAGAGAGCAATTAAACCCAACACTAAGCAGATCGAGATGGGCAACAGAGTTGAGAAAAGCCTCAACCGTCTGGCCGGAAAGAGTACGGCCACTGGCATCAGTTATAGTGCCTGAAACCATTACCGACAGATTTATACTGCGCTTCCGGAAAAGATCGCTTATGGCTAAAAGTGCAGCTTTTGCATTAAGTGTGTCGAAGATGGTTTCCACCATCAGAACATCAACACCACCTTCAATAAGTCCTTCAGCCTGCTCAGTGTATGCAGCAACCAGATCGTCGAAAGTTACAGCCCGGTAACCGGGATCATTTACATCAGGTGATAATGAAGTGGTTTTGCTGGTTGGGCCTATGGCCCCAGCTACAAATCGCGGTTTATCAGGCGTGAGAGAAGTAAAATGATCAGCAGTCTGACGGGCAATTTGGGCAGCAGCCAGATTTATAGTATAAACGCTGTCCTCCAACTGGTAATCAGCCATTGAAGTTCGTGTGGCGTTAAATGTATTTGTCTCAATAA
The DNA here is from genome assembly GCA_964511085.1 of uncultured Lentimicrobiaceae bacterium. Lineage (GTDB taxonomy): Bacteria > Bacteroidota > Bacteroidia > Bacteroidales > DASVHX01 > DASVHX01. The sequence goes on along the minus strand of CAZEDO010000011.1, from coordinate 44,185 downwards.
TATCAGCGCCGGCTTCCAGGTATTGGTCATGAATTTCCCTGATGATATCAGGACGGGTTATACAAAGCAAATCGTTGCAGCCTTTAAGGTCGCCGGGATGTTGAAGGAATTCGCTCCCCCGGAAATCCGCTTCGGTCAGGCCATAGCGTTGTATCATTGTTCCCATAGCACCATCAAGAACAAGCATACGCTTCTCTAATTCTGACCTTATATCGGGTTTAGTACTCATTTTATTTTGATGGTTATCTTATCCAATTCTGAATTTAAAAAGTCTGAGAATTATGTACTGTTAGTCCCGGGAAAATTGCTTAAAACAAAAGAGAATGAATATTCAAACATTTGTCTTTGCTATAAACAAAATGATCCACATTTTATCTTAGCGCATTCGCATGTATAAGGATAAGAAAGGAATAATTAAGGAATTTAGCCTAAGGCTGGTTGTCCTGGTTATACAGAACACGCTTGATTGCTGTGTTTTCATCGTCTTTTAATTTATTATCTCCGCATACAGCGGATTAGGTTTTAGCACCGTTCAGGACGATCCTGAGGTTGTTAGAGTTTCACAGAGCCTAATCTCTCCACTCTTCTTTATAAAATAAACTACCTGGTAAAAGGAGGCTTAATTGGTACTGCAAAAATAATACATATTTTTAATGTTGGTGCTTTTCAGATGAACATTTTTAGAATACTTCTAAATAATATTAGTGTTGGTTGGTTATAAGTATTTTACAGAGTCTTGACTTGCTTAGTTTATTTTGAACACAAAGCTCGATGCAGAATCACTTAGTGATTACTCAGCTTGCGATCAGATCTGCCAGGGAAGTTCTACTAAGCTTTTCAACGGTTTGTTCACGAATATCCTTGAAAACTCTTCGTATACTGCAACTTTCCTCATTTTTGCAATGCTCACATGCTTCATAGTATTTTTCGGATGCACAGGGAATTAGAGCAATGGGCCCATCAAAATGACGTATTACTTCTGCCATCTTGATTTCTTCCGGTGGTTTGCGCAAATAATAACCACCTGATTTTCCAAGTTTGCTGCCCAGGAATCCTATGTTTTTCAGATCGAGAAGAATTCCTTCGAGGAAACGTTGCGGAATATTTTCGCTTTTGGCAATTTCCTTAATAAGCATCGTCCCTTTGCCGTATTCACGGGCAAGTTTGGTGAGGGCAAGTAACGCGTATCTCGTTTTTTTTGATAACATAAATTTTTTCTATACTTAACCTATCTTACTTATCTTGATCAACTTATCGAAATCGAGTATTTCAATACTCTTACCTTCCACTGAAATAATACCTTCATGTTTGAACTTTGAAAGCGTGGTGATAACATTCTCCTGCGACACTCCGGCAAATTCTGACAATTCCTTTCGTGTTAACGAAAGAGTAAACTTTTCTGACTTGTATATGGAACGTGACAAATAAATGAAAATGTCGGCTACACGCCCATTCACATGCTTGTGTGCAAGGCTTATGAAGTTGAAAATAGCATCGTGGAACATATCCGACGCAACCTCAAACAATTTCAATGCAAATTGGCTGTTCATAAGGATAACCTGCTTTAATGCGGAAATATCTATCAGGCAGGCATGACATTCCTCAAGGGCAAAAATGGTGAATGCGTTTTTGCCGTTATAAAACATATTTGCGCCACCTATAAGGTTTGGGGCACTCGATATTGCAAGTATGAGATTGCGCCCTGTTTCGTCCTCGTAAACATGCTTAACCACTCCTTTCGATAAATATGCAATATGTGTGGATCGGGCTCCTTGTTTAATAATAGCTTCACCCCGCTGGAACTTTAGCTGGATAGAGCTTTGCTGAATAATCTCCATTTCTTCGGCACTCAGGAACTCATTACATACGAGATTGAAGAGAAAATCATCACAATTGCTTAATCCTAAAGCGTTTGAAATCTCAGTCATATCAAATTATACTAAATTATCTATTGCTTTTAAGTAGTGATTATTAAATGTTTAATAAAAAAGTATGTAAACAAGCTATGTAATAAATGTACTTATTCTATATAATTACAGCACATTTGTACATTAAATCGGTAGACATTGAAGAAAATGCAAAAATAGAAAAATTTTAACGCGATAACTTTGATTCCTATTTTTTAATTTTTTTTGAGTTTTACCGTTCTTATTCATCATAATCACAGCCGGCCTGTAGATGAACACCAATAAATTCCAAGTTCAGGATAAAGCAGGATATCAGTACAAATAGATTATTAACCAAAAACCCGCCACATTATGACATTTAAAATGAAACTACCGGGAATACTTATCAGTATGATTTTCCTGGCTTTATTCAGTACAAATGCTAAAGCACAGCAAACATCTGAAGAAATGATCAACCTCTTGATCAGCAAAAATGTGATAACACAACTGGAAGCTGACTCAGTGAGGGCTGTAATAGCGATCAAAGCCCAGGACGATAAGGCAAAACTTAAAAAATTCAATATCACATCAGGTAAGGTATTTACAATAAACGGATACACACAATTGCGATTTCAATCTTTGCAGGAATCCGGGAAAAAAGATGGTTTTGATGTCCGCAGGGCCAGGTTGGACTTTAAAGGAATTATTTCTGAAAAATGGGACTACCGTTTGCAGGTTGATTTTGCCTCATCTCCAAAAATTGTTGATATGACGATTGCCTGCAAAGCCGGTGATTATCTTAAAATAACTGCAGGGCAATTTAAGGTTCCCTTTTGCATGGAAAACCTTTCACCATCTACTTTTCTCGAAAGTATTGAACGTGCTCAGGTGGATGAAGCACTTGTAGCCAGGGGAAAAGATGTCATTGGAAATCACAATGGCCGGGATATAGGGATTCAACTGTCGGGCTGTCTTTTTAAGATTGATGACCGCTACTTGCTTGATTATGCGGTTGGAGTCTTCAATGGAACCGGAATAAATCCAATGGCAGCAACATCCAGCAAGGATTTTTCAGGCAGGGATGTTTATATTGCAATTGTCGATAATAATGAAGCAAAGGATTTTGCCGGGAGATTGCTGTTTCATCCCATTTCCGGATTGGACATCGGCGGATCCTATTATAATGGTTATGATATGTGGGCACCAAGTAAGACCGATCCCGCAAAAAGTCAGGTAAGGAAGCGGATTGGCGGAGAACTGAGTTATACTCTCAACAATTTTTTATTTAAAGGTGAATATATCCAGGGTAAAGATGCAACGATAGATAAAGGAGGCTGGTACGCTCAGGCCGGTTATTATTTTATCCCGAAAAAATTTGAGTTTCTGTTAAAATATGACACTTATGATCCCGATATGAATAAAGCGGATAATATTTCGACGAATTATATTACCTGTCTGACTTATTATTTCAATGAATTAACAAGGTTACAAGTCAGTTACACATACAGAAATGAAGAATCAACGCAAATTAATAATGATATAATAGCACTCATGCTACAAATCAGATTTTAGTATAACACGAATTATAAACTTAAAAACAGAGCTCTATGAAAAAAATAAAAATAATTCTGGTTATTCTGGTTTCAGCTTTTTCACTTAACAAGGCAGAAGCAGGAATTTCCGGAAATGTAACCCCATCAGAAGGAACTATCAGTATTTCAGGTGCTTTTGCACTTTATCCGATGGTGGTAAAATGGGCTGATGAATACCAGAAGCTGCATCCGGATATACGGATTGATATTTCGGCAGGCGGAGCCGGAAAAGGAATGGTAGATGCCCTGTCGGGTATGGTGGATTTGGGAATGGTATCGCGTGAAATTTACCCACAGGAAATTAAAAAAGGCGCATTTTATATTGCTGTCACAAAAGATGCAGTAGTGCCCACTATCAGTGCGAAGAATCCTGTTCTTAAAGATATTTTAGCCAAAGGGATTAAGAAAACTGCATTTGTTAATGCCTTTGTTACCGGTACTGCAAAAACCTGGGGGCAGATGGCAGGAGTGAAAAACACTTCAGTGCTACACGTTTACTCACGTTCTGATGCATGTGGTGCAGGCGAAACATGGGCTAAGTATTTAGGTAAAAAGCAGGAGGATTTGCTGGGTGTTGGTGTTTTTGGCGACCCCGGACTTGCAACAGCAGTAAAGGAAGATCCTCTGGCTATTGGTTACAACAATATTGCCTATGCTTACGATTCAAAAACGAAAAAGCAGAACCCCGGAATCCGCATTGCGCCGATCGATATTAATAAAAATGGTAAATTAGATCCGGAAGAGAATTTTTACGGAACCATTGATGAGATTGTTAATGCTATTGCCACCAACAAATATCCTTCACCACCGGCCCGCGATCTTTACCTTGTTTCAAAGGGCAAACCAACCAATAAAGCGGTAATTGACTTTATGAAATGGATATTGACTGACGGTCAGAAATTTGTTCATAATGCAGGATACATCACGCTTTCAAACGAAAAAATACAGGGGGAATTGAATAAATTAAAATAGGGAGAATTCCGGTTCGGCGAGATTCTGATACTAAAAAAAGCCATTTAGCTTTCGCTAAATGGCTTTTAAATTTCTCCCGTTATAAATTATTGTTACCAGATCTTTACCCGCTTTTCCTCTGGCAGGAACATAGCATCACCCGGCTTTACATTAAAAGCTTCATAAAACTCAGGTATATCTGAGAGCGGACCATTTACGCGTTGTTTTGCAGGGGCATGAACATCAGTCATAATCTGGCGTGCAAGCCTTTCGTCGCGTTGATGCCCTAGCCATGATAATCCATAACCAAGGAAATACCGTTGGTTAGGTGTGAATCCTCCGATTTTTTCACCATTTTTAGCCTGGTCTGTTTTTTGGAATGCCTGGTATCCAAGGATTATACCGGCAAGATCGGCAATGTTCTCGCCCAGACAAGCTTGTCCGTTAATGTGCATGCTATCGAGCACAGTGTAGCCGTTAAACTGGTCAACCATAAGCCTGGTACGGGAATTAAATTTCGCAACATCTTCCTTTGTCCACCAGTTAGCAAGGTTTCCTTTGGCATCAAACTGCCGGCCTTCGTCGTCGAAGCCGTGGGTAATTTCATGTCCAATTGTTGAACCACCAACATAAGCATACATAAGGGCATCATCGGCTAATGAATCGGGAACGCCAGGAATCACGAACATTGCGGCTGGTATAACTATCTCATTATTACTTGGGTTGTAATATGCGTTATAAGTCTGCGGAGTCATTCCCCACTCTGTGCGATCAACTGGTTTGCCCAGCTTGTTCAGTTCATAATTAAATGCCCAGCGTTGGGCGTTAAGAACATTATTCACATATGAGTTGCGGCTGATTAACAAAGCGGAATAATCTTTCCATTTATCGGGATAACCGACTTTTTTAACAACTGATGAAAGTTTATCAAGGGCTTTTTCTTTGGTGGGACTAGACATCCAGTCAAGCGCCTTTATACGTTGGCCATAAGCATCCATGATGTTGTCCACCATAGTTTCATAACGTTTTTTTGTGGTTGGCGAAAAATACTTGTTCACGTAAAGTTGTCCGAGTAGTTCACCAAGTGCGCTTTCCTCGGCATCCAGAACACGTTTCCAACGAATGCGTTGTTCCTTGCTGCCGGACATTACTGTTCCATTAAAACGAAAATTTTCCTGTTCAAATGCGTTGCTCAGGTATTCTGCCGAATTATCGATGAGACGCCATCGAAGGTAAGCTTTCCAATCTTCGGGGCTGGTAGTTTTAATTATTAATTCAATTTGTTTCAGAAATTCAGGCTGTCCCACAATTAACGTATCAGGATTTTTAACACCGACTTTCAGCAGCAGCTCTTTCCAGTTAATTGAAGGAGTGAGTTTACTCATATCCCCAACACTCATTTTATTGTAGTTGAGGTATGGATCTCGCAGTGCTTCCAGTTTTCGCGATTTTGAGGCAAGCCCATTCTCAATCCTCATCACCATTTCGGAGTGTTTTTTTGCGGTGGCTTCGTCTTCACCAAGCAGTTGCATCATCCTTGTAACATGTTGTGTGTATTCCTTCCGGATGTTCAATGTACGGGCATCCGTGTTAAAATAGTAATCACGATCAGGGAGGCCCAGACCAGCCTGCCATGCATATACAGCTATCTTTTCACTATTCTTGGAATCCTGAGAAATAGATAAACCAAAAAACACATCAGCGATAGGTGTAAGGTTTGCTATTTCATCAAGCAGACTTTTTACATCAGTAATTGCATTTATCCTTTGCAACTCAGGTTGTAGTGGTTTAATACCATTTTTCTCAATAGCTACTGTATCCATTCCGGAAGCATAAAAATCGCCGATCTTCTGAAGGGCAGTCCCTGCTTCTGAATCATTCGCTTTAGCAGCATTCTCACTTATCTCTTTTAACCTGGAATATGTTTCTTCCTGAACCATGTTGCCAATACCCCAATGGCTTTCTGATGCAGGTATAGCGTTGTTTTTCAACCAGGTACCGTTTGCATACTGAAAAAAATCTTTTCCAGGGGAAACAGTTGTATCCGCGTTTGCCCGCAAAATGTCAGGTGCTTGTTTTTCGCCGGATTGCTTGCAACCATAAAAGCCGGTAAGTATATGGAAGAGAGAAATAATGATAATGAACAGACGTGTTTTCATAATTTGTATTGATTTAGATTTCAATCGGAATTATTTCAGGCAGTATTAATGCCAGTCTCCAAGACTTCAATCAGATTTCTTATTTGTAGAATAAGCTAATAGTCTAACAGCCTTTCTCTTCTACCAGATCTTTATTAATTTATCTTCTGAGATGTACCTTTTATCCGTTGGTTTTATATCAAAAGCCTGGTAGAATGCCGGTACGTTATAAACAATACCATTTACACGAGCTTCGCCTGGTGAATGTACATCTTCTTTAAGCCTGCGCATGAGTTCCTTGTCGCGGATATTGTTGCGCCAAACCTGTGCGTAAGATAGAAAGAACCGTTGAGGTGAAGTAAAGCCATCAATTTTTTCATTCAAATCTTTGCCTTCCATAGCTTTAAGAAATGCCGTGTATGATATATTTACACCGCCAAGATCGGCAATATTTTCGCCCAGGGTGAGGCTACCGTTAACATGAAGGGAATCCAGTAATAAAAAGTTGTCATAGTGAGTTACCAGGGCCTTGGTCTGAGTCCCGAAATTGGTTGCATCTTCTACCTGCCACCAGTCGCGCAGGTTGCCTTCTTTATCGTATTGACGACCCTGGTCATCAAATCCATGGCTCATTTCGTGTCCTATTACAACACCAATTGCTCCGTAATTAACTGCATCATCAGCATTCAGGAAAAAGAAAGGAGGCTGTAGAATTCCAGCAGGGAAAACTATCTCATTCATGTTAGGACTATAATACGCGTTTACAGTTTGAGGTGTCATGCCCCATTCTTTACGGTCGACAGGTTTTCCGATTTTGTTCATGTCACGCTTTACATTAAAAAGAGTGGCATTTACCATGTTTTCGTAATACGAATTTGTTCCGATCTGCATGCTGCTGTAATCAATCCATTTATCAGGATAGCCAACTTTAACACTTACTTTTTCCAGCTTGGCAACGGCTTCTTTTTTTGTGACATCACTCATCCAGGTAAGGCCATTGATCCGTTCTTTAAGCGCAGCTTTGAGATTATTTACCAAACTTATCATACGCTCTTTAGCCTGTGGCGGGAAATATTTTTCAACGTAAAGTTGTCCGACAGCTTCGCCAAGCGAACCGCTAGTTTCTGTAAGAACCCTTTTCCAACGTGGCTTTTGAGCTGTTTTGCCCGAAAGTACAGTTCCAAAGAAAGCGAAGTTTTGTTTCTCGAAGTCTGAAGAAAGGTAAGCTGCTGCTTCATTCACAACATTCCAACGGAAGTATACTTTCCACTGATTGGCAGGAATTGTGTTTAAAAGATCAGCCATTCCTGTAATGAATTTTGGTTGACCAACATTTATTTCTTCTGTTTTTGTAAGGCCGATACCATTGAAATAAGAAGCCCAGTTAAATTTAGGGGCTATTTTCTTAATCCCCTCAAGGTTCATCTTGTTGTAATTTGAAATGGGGTCGCGAAGCTCAAGACGTGTTGAGGATACTTTAGCCAGTCCGGTTTCAATTTGCATTACAGTAGCAGCACTTTCACCAGCCTGTGTTGCGCTCTCTCCAATAAGTTCAAACATTTTAGCAACATGTTTCAGATATTCAGCACGGATTTCTTTGGAGCGTTGATCATCACCCAGATAATAATCACGGTCGGGCAAGCCAAGTCCTCCCTGGTAAAGTTGGGCAATAACCATATTGCTGTTTTTCTCGTCGGGCGAGCTAAAAAAGTAAAAAAGTGGATAGGAGCCACAAGCATGGTACTCTGTTAACATTTTCTGGACATCATCAATTGTCTTTAGCTCATCTATTTTTGCAAGATCAGCTTTGATAGGTGTAAAGCCGTCTTTCTCAATTTTTAATGTATCAAGGCCGGTATTATAAAAGTCGCGGATCTTCTGCCTCACTGAGCCTGCCTCAGCATTCTTATCTTTAGAAGCTTCTTCCATAATGGTTTGGAGTTGTTTGTAATTCTCCTCGCCAAGCACTTCAAATGCGCCAAAACGGCTGTAATCGTTGGGGATAGGATGGCTCTTCAGCCAGGCTCCGTTGGCATACTGGTAAAAGTTGTCGCCTGGTTTTATGGTAGTATCCATATTGGCGGCATTGATAGCCGGGTCTTCTTTGGCTTTTGGTTTGCAACTCATTGTTGTTGTCATAAGCATTACTATTCCGGCAATAGCCAGGAACAAGTGTTTTAGTGAAAAGTTTTTCATGGATTTCCTGTTGTTTAACGGGTTGATTTATTGCGCAAAAGTAGAAAATGGATCAAAGGAACAAAGCGCAAATCGTCGTAAGTGCAAAATTAATCGGTGAAAGCCAACAGGAATAAGTGAACTTGCTATATTTATCATCAGTTATTAATGTTAGCATGAAGGGTATTTCGCGAAATTAAATAGCTGAAGTATAAGACAGAAACTTTTGAAAATTATTCGTAAATTAGCCACCAATGGACACGCCTTTCGATATTTATGAACTCACACGAGAGATTGCACTGAAAATCTCTTCTGCTCCTTTATCTCCTCACCGGCACTACTTTGAGGAATTATTGATTATTACCAGAGGAAATATTATTCATTTCATCGATACAAGAAAGGAGGAACTGGAAGGGCCGCTGGTAATCTATGTGGCTGAGGGTAAAGTGCATCAGTTTATTCCAGGTACTGATGCGAAGGGTTGGGTGATTCGTTACAGAACTGAGTTTATTCCCGAAAGCAAGTTTCATTTCTATTCCTATTTCCTCGACAGGATTAATTATAAACTGGATTCTAACTTTTGTATCAATAGCCTTGACGATTTATGCAGGATGATGCTGCGCGAATTGCAACAATTGCCGCATGACTATGGCACAATTAAACACTTATTGAATGCACTCATCTCAAAACTGGAATCGGAAGGGGATACCGTTTATAAGCAGTTTGCGGCTTCGGGGAATATGCAATTGATGGCATTCAACAACTTTTTAAAGATTCTTCAGTATAATTATAAGCGGCCCGAAGAAGTTCAGTTTTATGCTGACAAGATGAATACTTCAGTAAGGAATCTGAACCTTATCTGTAGCACAGTATTTGGCAAGAGTGTTTCCGAGATTATTGAAACACGAAAACTGATAGAAGCCAGAAACCTGTTGTTAAACTCGGATAAATCAATTTCGGAAATCGGATTTGAACTGGGATATAACGAGAAATCATATTTCAGCAGGGTTTTCCGAAAAAAAACGGGATTGTCACCAACCGAATTCAGATCGGAAATGAAAATCAATATTTCCTGAAAGTACCATTCATTTTCCTAAAAGTGTTACCTCCGGCTGCCCTGGGCGGTGTAATTTTGCGTCATTAATAAATCAATTCATTCAATTAATAAATCAAAAATTATGAAAAGAGTAATTTTAATATCAGCAGCATTAATTGCCCAGGTTGCATTATTTGCACAAACAAAATGGAATGTTGATGTTGTTCATTCCAGTGTTAAGTTCACTGTTGAACACCTGGTTATTTCAGAAGTTGAAGGTTCCTTCAAAACATTTAACGGTAGCATGTCATCCGCAAATCCTGATTTTACCGGGGCAACAATTGATTTCACGGTTGATGTTAACAGCATCAGCACAGATAATGAAATGCGCGATACACACCTGAAATCGGACGATTTTTTTAATGCAGAAAAATATCCAAAAATGACGTTCAAAAGCATATCATTTAAAAAAGTTTCAGGAAACAAATATGCCTTAACAGGGAACCTCACACTAAGGGATGTAACTAAAAATGTAACATTCGACGTAACTTATGGCGGAACAGCGAAAGATGGTTACGGTAATACAAAAGCCGGGTTTAAAGCATCAACCATTATAAACCGTTTTGATTACGGATTAAAATGGAACGCCCTCACCGAAGCTGGTGGTATGACAGTCGGCAGCGATGTTACAATAGCATTGCGTCTGGAATTTGCCCAGGCCAAATAAACTGCAAAAATCAATAAGCTTTCAGGAGATATTTTGCAGACAAAAGGCCTTCTGTAAACACTTGTTTTTCTGCATTTAGCAATAAAGCTATGAATCTAAATAAAATGACAGGATCGATGAAAAGTACGGCTAAAATGCCTGTGCTTTTTCTCGGTCATGGCAGCCCGATAAATGCCATTGAGGACAATGAGTTTTCACGCAAATGGAAGCAGATAGGTAAAGCATTACCAAGGCCTTCAGCTATTCTTTGCATTTCTGCACACTGGGAAACACAGGGAACTTTTATTACTGCAATGGAGAAGCCTTCTACAATTCACGACTTCGGCGGATTCCCGCAGGCCCTGTTTGATTTTCAATATCCGGCAACTGGCAGTCCTGAATTAGCAAGGGAATCAAAAGATGCAATTTCAAAAACAGTAGTTGAATATGATTATAAATGGGGTCTTGATCACGGCTGCTGGAGTGTTCTGGAACATTTGTTTCCTGAAGCAGCTATTCCGGTGGTTCAGCTAAGCCTTGATTATAGCCAATCGCCCCGTTATCATTTTGAACTGGCAGGTGAGCTGAAAGCACTTCGCAAAAAAGGTGTTTTGATACTCGGCAGTGGAAACATGGTACATAACCTTCGCAAGCTGGATTGGTTTAATCCTGAAAATGGCTTTGATTGGGCGATGGAAGCAAATGATAAACTTAAAAAACTCCTCCTTGACTGCGACTTTGAACAACTGGTCAACTACAGTTCTCTGGGCCGGGAGGTAGAATTAGCGGTTCCCAGCCCCGAGCACTTCTTACCTTTACTTTATGCCCTTGCCCTAAAGGATAAAGAAGAAGAAATCACGATCTTTAACGACAAACTTGTGATGGGCTCAATTTCTATGACCTCTGTTAAAATCGGTTAAACTTTTTAATCAGGAAAAGTTAAAACTGCTTCAGTTATACTCAATCTTTTCTGGCTCGCCGAAGGTTCACTCAAGTAGCCCAAGTATAACATTTATTTAGCCGCAGGCCTCAATATTGTTGAAAGGTGAAAACTTGTCTTTATCTTTAGACACTAATTCTGTGATCCAATGGAACCACAACCAAACAATCCTCTTCATGGTATAACATTGCAGATGATACTTAATCATCTGGTGGATTTTTATGGCTGGAAAGAGCTTGGAAACAGGATAAACATAAAATGCTTCACAGACAATCCAGGCATTAATTCGAGTTTGAAATTTCTGCGGACAACCCCATGGGCCAGGAAGAAAGTTGAAGATCTCTACCTGGAGTTTATGCGTAATTCAGGTAATCGGCCAGCTTCACCGAGATAGTATTTCTTCGCCGGGAAAAGATTGTATTTTTGCCTAAATTCGGGAATGTTAATGCTAAAATCCTTATAAGGATTACAATTTAACAGGTATTGTGGCATCCTCTATTATAACATCATAGGAATATCCGGCACCAAAATCTTTATTGACAGAAACAGTACCTTCAATAGTTATTTTGTTACCAACCTCTGCGACGTCATTGGTGGTCACAGTAAGGTCGAAATTACCGGATGCTTCAGTTCCATCCTGAATGTGTATCCAGTTTTTATTCATTATTCCGCCATTGAATTTAACAACCTCGCCGCTTATTTTAACCTTTTTTCCGGCATAGGAGTCCTTATTGGAGTAAAGTTCGGCAATAGTGATGCCGCCTTCGGCAGGCTTTACACTAATTCCGGCTTTCCTTTCCGAAGTTTGCTTCCCGCTAGTTTTGCCAGCTGGCATAGTTTTGGTTTCTGCAATTGGTTGGTCACTGAAATCCTGTACAAAAAAGATTATATCAAATGTACGCTTCAGTTCTTTACTTGTAAATTTCTGCATCTCCAGTCCCTTGCCCATGTAGTATGTGCCGCCTTTTTCCACTTCCTTTTTGGCAATAGCGATCCAAAAATCCTTATCTCCATCATTAACCTTAAGGTAAGAATACTGACTGGACTGTATTATCTCTTCAACAGTAATTTTACGGGAATTGGGGTTCGTGTTTTCATCTTTTTTTTGATTGCCACAAGACTGAAAGGAAGTCATAAGAGCAACGATCCCAATAAAAATAATGAATGATTTCAATTGCATTTTCATTTTCATAATTCTTTTTGATATGATTAAATAGATTTGTCTATAAAGAAGGAGGCAAATGTATCGAAAAATCTGCTTATCTGTACATCTGCTCTTCAATCTGATTGTTTTTTGCCGAAGACAAAATCATCGCAGGTTGCGGATTGTACGGGACACAGGTTGTTTCAGTCGTGCATAAACCTCCTCGTCATTTCCTTTCCCATCAATATCAATAACCTGGTTGTGCTCCCGGTAATAATCGAGTACAGGATCGGTGCGAAGTTCATGCTCTTCAAGCCGGGCAACAATGGTTGCTGCGCTGCCATCGTAAGGCATTTTTGTAGAAGTAAGCCCGCGTGCATCCAATCGTTTGATCAGTTCCAGGAACGGAACCTGAAGATTAATAACACAACTAATTGACCGGCCTTTCTTTTTCAAGATGCCATCCAGGATATATGCCTGCACCAGTGTACGCGGATAGCCTTTAAATACATATCCACGGCTGTTGCCACTTGTTTCCTGCAATTTCTTTTCGATTAAACGGATTACTATTTCATCAGGAACATGCAAACCTTTTTCCAGGTAAGGCTTTATTTGTTTACTTATGGCTGATCCCTGCTCCATCTCCTGATGCAGCAGCTCGCCAGTGGAGATACACGTGAGGCCGAAGTCCCGGGCTAGTTTATCTGCCTGGGTTGACCGTCCCGCTCCGGGATAACCAAATAAAATAATGTTGATAGGTTTGCTGTTTATTTCCTCGCTCACCAGATTGTTGATCCGCGTAAATACCTCGTCCGTTGTGCCTATCCCATCAATGCGTGAAAGTTTATCCGAACTTTCATAGAACTCGAGCAGAGGGAGTGTTTTTTGATGGTATTCCTGAAGCCTGCGTTTTATCACTACTTCATTGTCATCACTCCTGTCCTGCTCCTTTGCGCGCTGAAGGAGGCGTTTTGTGCATTCTTCAGTAGGAACTTCAAGGATAAATATTCGGGTAAGCGATGTGTACAGCCGTGTGAACAGGCCATCGAGGATGTATGCCTGTACATAAGTACGCGGGAAGCCATCGAAGAGGAACCCATCGCTGTATTGCTCGGCCTTAATAGCATTTCCTATGATTTGTACGATGATTTCATCGTCAACAAGGCCGCCGGCTTCAATAATTTGTTTGGCTTTTAGACCCTGGGGGCTTCCATCTTTAATAGCTTTGCGTAATACTTCGCCTGTGGAAATGTAAGTGAGATTGTAGCGAGACATTAACATTTCCGACTGGGTGCCTTTGCCGGCCCCGGGTGGCCCAAACAGAATGAGGTTTAACATAATCCAAGAGTTTATTCTTCTTTGACAAAAGCCCTGTACATCAGCCCTGCTTTTATTCCTATATAGAAGTTGTGCGAACCTGCATATTTATCGTGCATATTGGGTATTTGGTATTGCTTGCTGTTTATGTCGGTTAACCCGATTGCCATATTAGCTGTAATCAGAAGCCTGAGTTTGCTATTCTCATAAAGATCGTACATTTTATTCAAAGAAAGGTTCAAAGCAACATCAACCGGTTTGTAGTACTTCTTTACATCAGTGATACCTTCTTTTAAATCGATAGGGTTTGGAAGAGGGCTTAAATCATTATCACGATGATAATCCTGTTTTGCACTGCTTAGAAACATGAATTCGGGGCCAAATGCAACCCAGGTAGGCTGTTTGGTGCCGTGTATCTTGCGCATCGCCAATAATGGAACTTCAATATAGTTCAGTTTTACTTTGCGTGTCGCATCGCCGCTATTTTGCATGCCCGAATAGTTTTGGCCAATCTTTGCCCAGGTAAATGATGCATTAATCCCCCATAAATCCGTCAAAAAATAACTTGCTCCAGGCCCAGCTGTGAAGCCTAAGGTAGTAATATAATCCAGTTCACCGTTACCATATGCATTTTGGTTAAGGATTAAACTGGTGTTAATTCCTGCCCTAACATCAAGCCACAGCGATTTTTCCTGTTGGGCCTGTAGACCGGATGAGAGCATTAATGTGATAAGTGAAAGAAGAGCAAGTTTAATTTTTTTCATGAGTTTGGTTGTTACAGTTTGGTGATTTTCATTTACAGATTATATTCAAATAGTAAATGCAAAATTGATATTTTAACAGCAATATAACACGAACGAATGTAACGTTTGCCAAGGCCAGTAAATAAGAAGCTTTCAAAGGGTGGATACCAGTTAACTATAGTGTTTATGTTACCATTAAAAACATTACTAAAATGGCTGTAAAAATAATCATAAAAACGATAGGCTGCCCATATGCGTAATTAGCATAATATGAGCAGCCTGCACAATGATATTGATATCAGAGAGTTATTGACTATCAATATTTTTCATAAGACAAATCCTCGTTAATTTTATTTACCTCTTTTGTTAGTATTCGGCTGTTTTCCGGGCTTTTCCGGGCGGGTATTTTTGTTATTATCAGGTTTTGTTGCTGGTTTATTCACGCTGTGGCGTGTTGAAGGTTTGTTTACACTGGTTTTCCCGGTCGGTTTGTTAACATCAGGGCGTGGTGTGGGCTTGTTAATTGCGGGTCTGGCAACTTGCTTATTTACATCCGGGCGTGTATTTGGTTTGGTAATTTCAGACCTTGTTACCGGTTTGCTTACACCCGACCGTGTTGTAGGCTTGTTGCCGGCACGTGTGGCATTTTTGGGATGCATCTGCCTATACAATTCAGTGCCTTCTTTTCGTGAGTCGGGGCGGGAGTATGTGTTTTTATAAGATCCTGCCTGCCTTCTCTGATAAACTACTTCAGAGTGAGAGCGCCTGCTGTTGTAATAGCCATCGTTCCAGTGATCATAACGGTAATGGTTGCTACGCCGGAAATGACCGTAGTAATAATTATTATAATTGTGATGATAACCATAATAATAATGCCAGTAGTGTGGTCGCCACGGCTGCCAGTAAGGAGGATAATAGCCATAATACCATGGCGAATACCAAACAACGTACGAAGGCATATAAATAAACCGCACCACTGGCCAGGCAGCAACTTCAAAATAAGTGGTTCTGTTCACCACAAAAGTTTGCCCGTTCACGGGTTGAGCATTACCCGTGTAGCCAGGGTTGGGAGTTTCGCCAGCAACTCCATCTGTGTCGTAATTTGGTTCGATGATGTAGTTTTTCCCATATAATTCCTCATCACCAATTAGCTGCATCTGCACCTGGTTATTAGCGAAACGCTGTACGGTAATAACAGCAACGTCCTGATTCTCGTGCGGGGTTACTGCTATCTGTAATACGATAGTATGAACGTCGCCATCCACATTATCCTGAACTTTTATGTAATCAATGTTTTCATCTCCATCCAGGTCGAGATTATTGATTTGCAAATTTTTGTCGTTAAGGTTTTTCTCAAAACCTTCGAGTGTTTCGGATTCCTGAAAAAGCTTCAGGACAGCATACAGGTTGAGGTTATCGCCTGGCAACCCTAAATATCCATCATTTGCTTCCTGGGCCTTTAGCGTTGTGAAAAGAAAACCCAGCAAGAAAAGACATGCAAATAATCGTAGGTTTTTCATTGTTCAAGTTTTTAGTAAAGTTAAAGTCAAATCATTTAGGTAGGGATAAGAAAATTTCGTGCCAAAGTTATGTGGGGGGAGATATCAGGTTTAATAAAGAGGTTAGGTATATTTAATTAGGAGACTAAAATAGTTGTGTATTATTATTCGTAAAATTCGGAGGATCAACACGTAAAATGCTTGTAAGTGTCTGGTAGATTGAGAATTGAAGTATGGGGAAAATGCAAGAATGCTATTTCAATATGCTCGTCACAGACTCAACTCAGCGGGGATTAGACAGATCATTTTTTCAGCGCCTCAATCAGATGCGCCTTCTCCAGCTTCTTTTTATTCGGGAAAATAAGCGAAGCCAGGATGCTTAATGTTAAAATTCCGACAACAACATAAAGTGAGTGTGCAGTAGTAAATCCAATGTCGTGCAAAGGCTCCTTCAGCAGCATTTTCAATCCTATGAATGCAAGCAGGATGGAAAGTCCATGTTTGAGGTAGTGGAAGAGGCCGATAACATTCACCACCACGAAGAAGAGGGAGCGCAATCCTAGGATGGCAAATATGTTGGAAAAGAAAACGATATAAGGGTCAAGCGTTACCGAAAAAATAGCGGGCACCGAATCAACGGCAAACACAACATCCGTAAATTCAATCACAAGTAATACAATAAAGAGCGGTGTAAAGTATAGTTTTCTGGTTTCAACTTTGCGGAACCAGAAATGCTGCCTGAAATAGTGAGGATAAACGGGCAGATACTTTGAAGCCAATTTAACCATAGGGTGGGCTTCGGCATCGATTTTTTCCTCCTGGTTGCGGGACAGAAACATCTTTATTCCGGTAAATACAAGGAATGCCCCGAAAACGTACATAATCCATTCGAACCGCTGAATAAGGTTGGCACTCAGAAAAATAAAAAGGAAGCGCATTATTACAGCACCAAGGATACCCCAGAAAAGGACACGCTTGTAATACATCTTCTGAACCTTAAAAGCCAGGAAGATGAGAATCATTACAAAGACATTGTCAACTGATAAGGCATACTCTATTAAATAACCGGTGAGGTATTCCAGCGAAAGATTTTTTCGGTAAAGCTCCAGCGCCTGATCATAGTTGAGCCCGTCAATATTGATGGGGTGTTTATACTGAGCAATCTGTGCCTTAACAGCCTCAAGATTATCAATGCCGTGAATAAGGTCGCCATGCGTAAGGAGTAAAATATAGAAGCAGAAGGATAAAAACACCCAGATACCTGTCCACAGCATGGCTTCTTTAAAAGGGACTTCGTGGCTTTTGCGGTCAAAAACCCCCAGATCGAGCATCAGCACCCCGATAATAAAGATCAGGAATATAGAGAAGAAAGATATTTCGTTAATATTCATTATTCAATGTTGTATGGTGCGCTAATATTGCAAACGCGACAGCAAAAGTACATAAAGATTTGCAGAGGAAGGCTTGGATATACATTTAAAAAGTTGCTACTTTTGCTCACCCGGAAATATCCGGCAACAGCCAATCATGCACAATATGAATAGCCTTACCGAGATGAACCCCAACCATCTTGTTCAATACCTGAACAAGCCCTGCGAAGAGTTCACAAAAGCTGACCTGATCAAGTACATTACTGACCATAATATTGAAATGGTGAATTTTCGCTATACAGGCGGCGACGGGCGTTTAAAGACACTCAATTTTGTGATAAACAGCCTGCAGCATCTCGATAATATACTCTCAACAGGTGAGCGCGTTGATGGTTCGAGCCTTTTCCCCTTCATACAGGCAGGTTCGAGCGATTTATATGTTATACCACGCTATAAAACTGCTTTTCTAAATCCGTTTACAGAAACAAAAACACTGGATATTCTCTGTTCATACTACGACAAGGACGGCCTGCCATTGGCAAGCTCGCCGGAATACATACTCCATAAGGCTCATCAAACGCTGAAGGAACGCACAGGACTTAATTTCGAAGTGATGGGTGAACTTGAATATTACGTGATCAGCGATTCTGATGATTTGTTCCAGGCCGCTGACCAGAAAGGCTACCACGAATCGTTCCCTTTTGCCAAGTGGGGAGATCTTCGCGCCGAAGCTATGGTTGCCATTGCTCAAACAGGAGGAAAGATAAAATATGGCCATTCCGAAGTTGGTAACTTTAGCCAGGGAGGCAAGGATTATGAGCAAAATGAAATTGAATTTCTGCCTGTACCCCTCGAAGATGCTGCCGATCAATTGGTAATCGCTAAATGGATTTTACGATCGCTGGCTTACAAATATGGTGTGGCAATTTCGTTTGCACCAAAGATCACAGTTGGGAAAGCGGGAAGCGGCCTGCATATCCACACCAAACTTACCCGCGACGGACAGAATATGATGGTGGAACATGGCAAACTCAGCAGCACTGCCCGCAAAGCCATAGCAGGTTATCTTGACCTTGCACCTTCACTTACTGCATTTGGGAATACAATTCCTACGTCCTATTTCCGATTAGTCCCTCACCAGGAAGCACCTACCAACATCTGCTGGGGCGATCGTAACCGTTCTGTCTTAGTTAGGGTTCCCCTTGGATGGTCGGGCGCCAACACGATGATTTACCATGCTAATCCTCAGGAAACAGAAGCGATTACTGATTTCTCGAGTAAACAGACTGTTGAATTCCGCTGCCCTGATGGTTCAGCAGATATATATCTGTTATTAGCAGGATTAACTGTAGCAGCCAGGCATGGTATTGAAATGAAGAAAGCATTGGCATATGCTGATAAGACTTATGTGGATGTGAATATCTTTGACGAAAAATTCAAAGAACGACTTGCACAACTTGGGCAATTGCCTGTTTCGTGTTGGGATTCGTCGGAAATGCTTTTACAGCAAGGCAGCATCTACCGCGAATATGATGTTTTTCCACAGACAGTGATTGACGGAGTGGCCCGTAAACTTAAGGCATATAACGATAAAGACCTGCGAGAAAAAGTGGAATGTAACCGTGAGAAAGTTATAGAACTGGTAAATACTTACTTTCACTGCGGATAATCATTCATCAACTATAACGCTACGCAGCCGGGCAAATTCGTCCGGCTTTTTTATGCTTACACGACAATATGGCGCAATAAATTTTACCAACCTGCCAATATGGCGCAAATATTTCAATGATAATCCATTGGTACAATCCTTGAACAGGGCATAAAAAATCAATTTTTAACTAAAATAAAAGGAGGATTTACCATGAACTTAATCAGATGGAATGCCCAGCCAAGGTTATCGGATATATTCGACGACCTATTTGAAAGAAACCTGAATCTAAACAGGTGGTCAGAAAACAATTTCGCTCCGGCAGCAAATATTATTGAAGGCGAAAATGAATTCAAACTTGAAATTGCAGCGCCCGGATTTGCAAAGGAAGATTACAGGATTTCGCTCGACAAGAACATTCTTACAGTTTCGTCAGAGAAAGAGACCGGGCAGAAAGATGAAAATTACACACGTTACGAATTCAGCTATGGCAGGTTTAGCCGTTCATTTGCTCTACCCAAGTCTGTAGATGTGGATCAAATCAATGCCAGGTGCGACAATGGGATACTTAAGATTTCACTTCCAAAAAAGAAGGAAGAAATTGTTGCAAATGCAACCAGAGAGATTGCCATTGCCTGACGGAAAAGCGTTGGATAAGTGAAGCGGCCCGAAAGGGCCGTTTTTGTTAAAATAAATGTCTGAAAGGAATGAGCGCCCAACCCAGAAATTTTTCAAATTGAGGGCGCCGTTGCCACGAAATGTGATCGAAGGGAATGCAGTCCTTAAGTGTTTCCTGGAGGTGGTTCCTGAGTTGTGATATAATTCCTTTATGCCGCCCGATGAGCACAATCTCATGCTGGTACCTGAAACTACGGTAGTCGAAGTTGGGAGAGCCAATGGCAAATACTTCATTGTCAATAAGCATAGTCTTGGCGTGAAGGTTGCTTGGGGTATAGAAAACTGTTTCGATGCCATTTTTGAAAAAGACACCCAGGTATTTACCCCTCAAAAGATCAACTGCCCTCATATCAGAATGCCAGGGCATTATAACCTTTACTTTAACACCCCGTTTTGAAGCATCTGTTAACGCTTTACGCAGCATGTATCCAGGTAAAAAGTAAGGAGTTTCAATCAACACTTCTTTTTTTGCTCTTTTGATAAGTGATTCGTATTTATTTTTTATCTGCTGCCTGTAGATAGAAGGGATATCCTGCACTATTTCAAAATCACCCTGGATAATAGTTTTTTTATAGGCAAATTTGTTAAAAATGTATTTTCGGTAAATTTTAAAACTCTCCCTGAAAGTTTTTCCAAACGATATACTAATAGTGCCTTCCATTCTCAGCACAGCTTCTCTCCATTGCATGGAATACCCGGTGATATTTGCCGAACCGATATAACTGATTTTATTATCTATTACCAGTACTTTGTGGTGATTCCTCCTGTGGTTCTTAGTGAAGAAATCATAAGAGAACCTGATTTTTTTGAAAAAGCGTACTTCTCCCCCGAGTTTTGTCAATTCGGCAAAATATGCTTCGGAAACATAAGCCCCCCATGAATCGATAAGGATTTTAACCTTGACTCCTTCTTTTGCCTTTTGGATAAGGGCATCACGAAAGGCATGGCCTACATTGTCATTAGCGTATTTGTAAGTTTCGAGGAAAACAAAATGTTTGGCATGCCGGATATCATCAAGCATGGCAGATTGAAATTCAGTAGGATTGTCGAACAGGTGAAAACTCTGAAGCCTGCTGTTGGGCATAGTAGAAGAATCGTTACCGTTCAAAAGTAGTAAAACGTACGGAAATGTTGTAAAGCAAATGATAAAAAAATACAAAAAAAGTTTAGATGGACATGAGCAAGCGCATAAGTTCTTCCTTTCGGCGATGAGAAACAGGGATCTTGGAATTATCGCTCATTACTGCTTCATTTTCCTCTTTATCATAGCGTTTGAGATGCTTCAGATTTATTGAATAGGACTGATGAAGGCGAATAAAATTCATGCTTAATAATATATCATCGTACTCCTTGATCGAATGCGAAACAAGGATTTTCTCTCCATTGCAGAGGTGGAACAACGTGTAATTTTTGTCAGCCTCATAACTCACAATGTCATCAATAGCTACACGGTAAATACTTTCGGCATTGCGGAGTGCGATCTGCTTTTTTTGCGGAGGGGTATCACTGTTATAATGTTGAAAAAAGGTGGAAATCCTGTCGGAAATATTTTCTTTCTTAATTGATACATCTGCTTTATCAATAGCTGCTTTCAATTCGTCAGGGTCAATTGGTTTTAATACATAGTCGAGGGCGCTGAATTTGAACGCTTTGATAGCATATTCTTCGTAAGCCGTTATAAAAACAACTTTGGATTCCAGTCCGGGCAATTGCCTCAGTAAATCGAAACCGGTGCCATCAGGCATGCGAATGTCCAATAATATTAAATCAGGATTATGTTTACGGATTGCTAAAATTCCTGATTTAACGTCTCCTGCCTGAGCAACTACTTCCACATTAGCACAATATATACGGAGCATCTCGCGGATGGTTTCCCTCGATTTGACTTCGTCGTCAATAATAACGGCATTAATCATTGTATAAGAGTTGTTTGCCTGATAATTTTGATAAGTATTTAATGCTCAAATTTAGTTATTTATTCTGTTTGTCCAATCAGGTTTTTTATCAATTCTGCGGATGAAAGCCATAAATCGCTTATCTTTATATCTTTGCTGATCTAAAGATACAACATGATAAAATCAATGACAGGCTTCGGCAAAGCTATTTTAGAACTGGGAACCAGGAAGCTAACTGTAGAAATTAAATCCCTCAACAGCAAGCAACTTGATATTAATACACGCATCGCAGGGCCATACCGCGAGAAGGAACTTGAAATACGTGCTGAACTTGGCAGAACGCTCGAACGGGGAAAGATCGATTTCTCAATAATGATTGATAGTAATGGTGATGGTTCCGGCCTTGTACTTAATAAACCATTGATACGGAATTATTACGCTCAACTTCGCGAGTTAGCCATTGAACTCAATGATCCAGATTCACTTGCTTTGTTACCAGTAATCACCCGTATGCCCGATGTGCTTAAAACTGAGCGCGAAGAACTTGACGAAAATGAATGGCAAAGCCTGAATTCCACTATACAGGAAGCTTTGAAGCAAATTAATGCATTCAGGCTGCAGGAAGGGTTACTTCTTGAACAGGATATGATTAAGAGGGTTTCCATCATCCTTGAACTTCTGGTGCAGGTGGAACCATACGAGAAAAGGCGGATAGTGATGCTTCGGGAACGGATGATGCGCAACCAGGCAGAATACCGCGATGCCAATGCTAATATGGAAAAATTTGATGAAAACCGTTTCGAACAGGAATTGTTCTATTTCCTGGAAAAAGTGGACATCACAGAGGAGAAAGTGAGGCTTCGCCAGCACTGCGATTATTTTACAGAAACACTGGCCGATCCTGCTTCCAATGGGCGCAAACTGGGATTTATCCTCCAGGAAATCGGCCGCGAAATAAATACCCTCGGCTCCAAGGCAAATGATGCGGATATGCAGAAACTGGTAGTACAGATGAAAGATGAACTGGAAAAGATAAAAGAACAAATTTTAAATATCCTCTAACTATCCGTTTCCACGTGAAATATAAATAGCCTGGATATTTGAATTATTGATTTTATTGATCTGACAGGATGAAAACTCAATCAAAACTTATCATTGTATCAGCACCTTCCGGCGCAGGGAAAACCACAATAGTGAAGCACCTGCTGGCTTCCGGGCTTAACCTTGGTTTTTCGGTATCGGCATGCAGCCGTCCTATTCGTAAAGGGGAAACAGATGGAAAGGATTATTTTTTTCTTACGATTGAGGAATTCAAAAAGCGAATTGAAAAAGGCGATTTGCTCGAATGGCAGGAAGTTTATCCCGGTAGTTTTTATGGTTCTCTCCGCAGTGAGGTTGACCGGTTGCTTCAGGCGGGGCAAAGTGTTATTTTTGATGTGGATGTAGTTGGTGGACTAAACATTAAAAAAATCTATGGTGAGCGGGCCTTAGCGATCTTTGTTATGCCTCCTTCCGTGGACATTCTGAAAGAAAGGCTTATCTCCCGTTCTACTGATAGTGAGCAAAGCCTTGAGAAACGCCTGGACAAAGTAGCTCTGGAACTTACTTTTGCTCCACAGTTCGATTTTACTTTGATCAATGATAACCTTGGAATAGCCCTTAATAAAGCTGTTGAGGTGGTTTCTGCTTTCCTTAAGGCATAGCTATGAAGACAATCCTAAAAAAGACCGGATTATTTTTCGGGTCGTTCAATCCAATACATGCCGGGCATCTCGCAATTGCCAGCTATATGGTTGAGTTTTCTGACCTTTCGGAACTTTGGTTTGTAGTTTCTCCGCACAACCCACTTAAAGAGAAAACTTCATTATTACCCGATCATCATCGCCTTGCATTGGTAAACATTGCCATTACCGACGATCCGCGCTTCAGGGTTTCAGATGTTGAGTTTAAATTGCCGCGGCCTTCATACTCAATAGATACGCTCACACATTTGCAGGAAAAGTATCCCGACAGGCAGTTTGTCCTGGTTGGAGGCACCGATATGCTCCCGTCATTACATAAATGGAAAAACTGGGAAGCAATTCTGGAGTATTACCAACTATACCTTTATCCTCGCCACGATTCTGACAGTCATGAACTAACGCGGCATCCTTCCGTCACACTAGTCAAAGCTCCACGTATGGAGATTTCTTCGAGTTTTATCCGCGAATCGATCAGGCAGGGGAAGAATATGGCTTATTTCCTTCCGGAGAAGGTTTTCCAGTATATCGGCGAAATGCATTTTTACGAAAAATGATAGCAACTTAGTTCAAAAAATCTGGTTTTATACCAGATTACTGTCGGATTTTCTCAAAACACTTCATTGCAAAATGCCTTAGTGTCTGCAAGGTCTTCTCAGGTGCTTCAATAAAACCCATGTGCCCTACATTTTCGAGCAGCAGTACTTCAGAATGCTTTGGAAGCAACGACTGGATCATCACAACACTATAAGGAATCCGGCTATCCTGTTTGCCAACAATAAAAAGCACTGGCAAGTCTGTGGCAGTTAACAGGCCAAGCCAGCCTTTGCGTTCTTTCATGCCATCGAGGGCAGCAATAATACCTGCGTCAGGTACTTCAGAAGCAATACGTGTAAGGTTTTCAATCTGTGGAGCGAACTTTTCAATGTTGCGCAGGTCGAATAAATCAGGAATAAACTGACAGATAAAACCGGAACGGTTCTGCCGTACAATATTGATTGTCCGTTTACGGTTTTCACGTGCTTCATTAGTGTCAGGAGCTGCATGCGAATGGAACAGGACAATTCCTTTTACAAAGCTGGGATAATTTTCGGCGAAAGCCAGGGAAACATATCCTCCCATGGAATGGCCGACAATAATGCAATGGCTGATGTTAAGATAATCAAGAACTGCTTTGGCGCAAGCGGCCATGAAATCCATGGTGTGAACTTCAGCAAAGTTGTCACTTTTCCCATGCCCGGGGAAATCCATTCGTACAACCGTAAATTCAGATGAAAGAGATAAAGCGAATTCATCCCATATCTCCATTGATTCCAGGAAGCCATGAAGTAAGAGTATTGCCGGGCCGTTGCCTTGTGTGCAATAGTGAATCCTGTGGCCTTCTATGGTCAGAAAATCTTTCATTTGAATGGTTTACGAAATGTTATCTGAGATCTTCTACCTGCGCATCAGATTCTCAATCTCTTCAACCGTCTTTGGAATAGGTTTACCTAAAACGCGGCAGCCGGTTTCAGTCACCAGGATATCATCCTCTATGCGTATTCCTCCAAAGTCGCGGTATTCCTCAACTTTAGCGTAGTTGATAAATTCAGGGAATTTATTCTCCTTTTTCCAGATATCAATCAGTTCGGGGATGAAGTAAATACCGGGTTCATTGGTAACAACAAAGCCAGATTGAAGTCGCCGACCCATTCGCAAATAGGCTGTGCCGAATTGTTTGCTGGGTTGAATTTCGTTGTCGTAGCCAACGTTGATTTGTCCGAGGCCTTCCATATCATGCACATCCATGCCAAGCATATGCCCGAGGCCATGAGGCAGGAAAAGTGCATGAGCACCTTGTGCAACAGCTTCTTTAACATCGCCGTGCATGAGGCCAAGAGCTTTAAGCCCTTCAGCGATTGTTTCACATGCCACAGTATGGCATTCTTTGTAGAAAACACCAGGCTTTGTTGCAGCTATAGATTTGAGATTTGCGTTTAATACAATTTCATAAATTTCGCGCTGGCGCTGGCTGAATTTGCCTCCTACCGGAACCGTTCGTGTGATGTCACTCACATAGTTTAATTCAGTCTCAGCACCGGCATCTATAACCAGCATACGTCCTTCCTTCAGTATATTTCCATGGTTATGGTTGTGCAGAATTTGCCCGTTGATGCTCAGGATAATCGGGAATGAAACAGGCCTGCCATGAGAAATGGTAATTCCTTCCATCCGGCCTACGATTTCCTGTTCCTTTATTCCGGGGTGTGCCATCTTCATACCTTCCGTGAACATGAGGTAAGCAACATCTACAGCTTTTTCTATTTCAGCAATTTCGAGCTTATCCTTTACTGACCGAAGTTTAACGATAGCTTTTATCAGCGGGAGGGAAACATAGTTGCTAATACGCGAATGGTTAATGCCAAGCAGGCCACTCATTTGAAGTAATGTTTCTGCACGGTATGGCATTACAAAATGCACTTGCCGGCCCATACGAATAATGTTACTCATAAAAATACTGAGTTCAGCCAGAGAGGCAGTGTTGATCACCCCAACCTGAGCAGCCTGTTCACGGATGCCGGGCTGTGGCCCCATCCAGATAATATCTTCAATATCCAGTTCATTACCAAAAATGTAATCTATATCATTTTCGAGGTCTACAACTCCTGTAAAATCCGGATGAGCAAGGCCAAAGAAATAGGAGAAATTACTATCCTGCCTGAAGGTGTAAGTGTTGGCAGGGTAATTATAAGCTGCTTCGCTATTTCCGGGGAAAAAGGCAATGCCGCTTTTCAGCTCATGCCTTAGCGCATTGCGGCGGTTGGTATATACTTCTGGTGCAAACATGGTTTTGTGAATTAGGATTATAATTAGGTCAGAATTAGTAAAAAATTTGATTGCATGCGTAATTGGATCAGGTTGTTTTTAGTAATGATAGTTTCCTGCCTAACAGGCAGGATGAAGTATTTTTAGACGAACAAAGTTAAGGTTTAATACGATTTGGGAAACGCAGATAAGATGATGCTTTTCGCAAAACTCAAGCGGAAAGAAAGCAGCACGAAAACAGCAGATGGAAATAGTGAGAAGTAATAATTATTGAACCGGTGTTACAGAAATCCCAATTCCAGCAACGCGTTTTCCGACATCATGGCCTGGTCCCAGGGCGGATCGAAAACAAGTTCAACCACTGTGTCGGTAACACCATCAACTTCATTCACCCTGTCGTGCACTTCAACCGGAATACGTTCCGCTTCGGGGCAATTTGGCGCGGTGAGCGTCATTTTGATATGAGCTGTGCCATCATCGTCCACATGAACTTCGTAGATAAGGCCGAGGTCGTATATATTAATCGGTATCTCAGGATCGAAGATAGTTTTGATAACCTGGATGATGCGTTCGCCAATCATCAGCGATTCTTCCGGATTCAGCATGGCTTATTAGTCTAAGGATTCCTGTGTTTTATAAGCGAGAGCATAGAGTTTGATCTGCTTGATCATGCTCACCAGACCATTGGACCGCGTGGGTGAAAGATGTTCGCGAAGGCCTATCCGGTCAATAAACTCAGTTTGCGCATCAATAATTTCTGACGGTGTATGCCCGGAAAAAACCCGGATAAGCAGGAATACAATCCCCTTTGTAATTACAGCGTCGCTGTCGGCAGTGAAGGATATCTTGCCACCTGCATAAGACGAATGCAGCCACACACGCGATTGGCAGCCTACAATCAGGTTACTTTCCGTTTTGTGTTTATCCTCGATAAGAGGTAAGGATTTCCCCATTTCAATAAGGTAATTGTATTTATCCATCCAGTCGTCGAAGTTCTCAAACTCCCCTATTATCTGGTCGATAGTTGCTGTAATCTCCATTATAATTATCTTCTATTTTGCAAAGTTAAGTTTAAAAACGCTATCTGAACATTTTCTTAACCTGTTCTACGCCGTTGATCAATTCGTCAATTTCATCTTTAGTATTGTAAAATGCCAGCGATGCCCTTATTGTTCCCGAAATACCGAAATGGTCCATCAGAGGCTGCGTGCAATGTGTACCAGTACGCACAGCAATCCCCATATGATCAAGAATTGTACCTGCATCGTAAGGATGGATACCATCAATCAAAAAAGAGATAACACTGGCTTTGTGTTTAGCTTCACCAAAAAACGTAAGCCCACCGGCCTTTTTTAGTTCGGAAGTGGCATAATTCAGCAGTTCGTCCTCCCACTTGCGGATGTTTTCTAATCCAATTTCATTTATATAGGTTATTGCTGCACCAAGTCCAATAACATCGGCCACGTTTGGTGTGCCGGCTTCAAATTTGTAAGGAATTTCGTTAAAAGTAGTTTTTTCGAAGGTAACCTGGTCAATCATTTCGCCGCCGAACTGGTAAGGTGGCATACGGTTAAGCAATTCTTCTTTCCCGTAAAGCACCCCTATTCCCATTGGCCCAAAAAGCTTGTGGCCGGAAAAACAGTAGAAATCACAATCAATATCCTGCACGTCAACCGGCATGTGCGACACGCTCTGCGCACCATCCAGCAGAACCGGAATTGCTTTCGAATGGGCCATCGCAACAATTTCTTTAACTGGATTTATTGTACCAAGTGTATTCGAAACATGGGTAATGGCTACAAGACGTGTTTTCTTATTATTGATAAAACCAACATAAGCTTCCAGGTCCAGATCCCCTGTATCAGAAATGGGTATAACCCTTAGATGGGCTTTCTTTTCTTCACATAGAATTTGCCAGGGAACGATATTAGCATGATGCTCCATAGCAGAGATTACTATTTCGTCACCCTCATTCACTATAATTTTGCCGAAGGTGGCAGCTACCAGGTTTATTGAATCGGTAGTTCCTTTTGTAAAGATTATTTCACGATCATATCTGGCATTGATAAACCCGGCAATCTGTTTTCTGACACTTTCGAAATCATTGGTAGCCTGCTGGCTGAGATAATGAACCCCACGGTGAACATTGGCATTATCTCCATAATAATATTTACTGATAGCATCAATCACCTGGTGTGGCTTTTGCGTGGTAGCAGCATTGTCAAAATAGATTAGCGGCTTCCCATAAACCTGTCGGCCAAGTATCGGAAAGTCCTTCCTTATTGCTCCTGAAGTGAGTTTATCGTACACGTTTTCAGTTATTGATTATATTGGTTGTTGATTTAGAAGTGCCTGATGCCTGTTGCCTGATTAAATCTTGCTCATGTCAATTTCAAATTTCACTTTCTTTTCCTGGCTGCTGCAATGCAGCACGCATTGGTCGCAAGCGGAGAGTTCGCCCCTGAGACGTTTCTTTACCATATCGTCAATACGTTGCCTGAGTTCGGGAATAGTTATTTTGTTAACCACTTCAGCGGCAAAGGCATACATAAGGAGCATTTTTGCGTTTGATTCGCTTATTCCCCGTGAGCGGATATAAAACATGGCTTCTGCATCAAGCTGCCCCACAGTAGCTCCGTGGCTGCACTTTACATCGTCAGCATAAATTTCAAGGAAAGGTTTGGAATCAATCACAGCTTTATCGCTCAGCAGAATATTCTTGTTATTCTGATAAGCATTAGTCTTTTGGGCATCTTTGCGTACCAGCACATGACCATTGAATATTCCGCTGGCATGATCATCAAGAATACCCTTAAATAGTTCACTGCTTTCGCAGTTAGGTTTGGCATGATCCACAAACACCTGGTTATCGATATGCTGATCCTTGTCCATTAGGTAGAGTCCGTAAATATTAGCCTGGCAGTTGGGTCCGTCCAGTTTCACACGAGTATCATTACGGATAATTCCGCCATTAAGGCTGATTGCACTTGTGCTGAGTTGGCTGCCTTCCTTCTGGTCGAAGAAAATTGTATTTACAACGGTGGACTGTTCATCCTTATTTTGGAGTTTATAATGATCGAGGGAGGCATTCTCGCCCATGCTTACTTCAGTAACAGAATTGATAAAGCTCACACGGTGATCAATTGAATCATCGCACTGAACAAGTGTAAGTTTACTGTTTTTCCCAATTATTATGAGATTGCGGGCCTGCACAAAAAGATTCTGGTCGTGGTCAATAATATTCACCATCTGGATGGTGTCAGTTACTGCAACATTATCAGGAATATAAATAAAAATTCCATCTTGGGCAAAAGCTGTATTTAGCGCTACCAGGCCATCCGAACTATCGTCAGCATAATGGGCGTAGTGTTTATTTACGATTTCAGGATATTCTTCAAATGCTTTGGCAAGGCTGCCAACTATCATTCCATTGGGGAGCGTACGCAGAGCAGAAGTGCGGTAAGTGTACCATCCGTTGAGTTGCGTAACAAGTAAAGTCTCAAAATTAGGGACTTCGCATTTGAATAAATTTTCCACATCAACATCATATTGAAACGGCTCAAGGTATTGAGCATATTCCAACCCCAGTGCGTGGCTTAAATCGGTCCCTCTCCATTTTTCCAACTTTGCATTTGGAAAGCCAAGGGTCTTGAAATGTGCAAATGCTTCCTGCCTGCGTTTAGCGATGTGTGGAGTGTCATATCGTCCGATCAGCGCATGCTTTTCGTCAAAGAGGTTGATCATCCTTTCCTTCAGGTTTTTTTCTTTCACAAGAGTGGTCATAGCTGCCTGTGTTAAAGTTCTTTCCTTATCCATTCGTAGCCTTTCTCTTCCAATTCCACCGCAAGTTCTTTTCCGCCTGTCTTCACAATACGTCCTTCGTAAAGAACATGAACGATATCGGGAACAATGTATTCGAGCAAGCGCTGGTAGTGTGTAATTATAATTGTGGCATTGTCCGGTCGCCGAAGTTTATTAACTCCTGTTGCAACGATGCGTAATGCGTCAATATCAAGTCCCGAATCGGTTTCGTCAAGTATCGATAGCATGGGTTCAAGCATGGCCATCTGAAAGATTTCATTCTTTTTCTTTTCACCACCCGAAAAACCTTCGTTTACCGAGCGGTTAGTAAGTTTTGTATTTAGTTCGAGCAAGGCTTTCTTCTCTTCCATTTTAGCCAGAAATTCACTGGCCGGCATGGCATCAAGACCCTTATATTTACGTTGCTCATTTACGGCAGTACGCAGGAAGTTGGTGATGCTGACTCCGGGAATCTCCACAGGGTATTGAAACCCAAGGAAGATACCTTCGCAGGCGCGCTCCTCGGTGGAAAGGTTGAAAATATTCTTTCCTTTAAAAACGATTTCTCCTTCTGTTACTTCAAATACTTCACGCCCGGCAATTACGGATGCCAGG
Source organism: uncultured Lentimicrobiaceae bacterium (assembly GCA_964511085.1). GTDB lineage: Bacteria > Bacteroidota > Bacteroidia > Bacteroidales > DASVHX01 > DASVHX01. Next base: position 13,507 of record CAZEDO010000011.1, on the reverse strand, counting down.
GTGCTTTTTCCAGTACCATTCGGCCCCATAATGGCATGTACTTCGCCGGCATTAACATCCAAATTAATTCCTTTTAAAATTTCCTTGCCGTTTATTGATACATGCAGATTCTTAATACTAAGCATTGTTATTCGTTATTAGTTTATTTAAAAAAGGCTGTTAGACTATTAGACTATTAGACTATTAGACTGTTAGGCTGTAAGACTATAAAAAATCCAATTTACTCTTTGTTGTCACCCAGAGCCGCCTGCCTGCCGCAGGCAGGCAGGCGAAGGGCACTAATCACTAGTTACTAATCACTATTCATTATCCTACACTCCCCTCTAAACTCACTGCCAGTAATTTCTGTGCTTCAACAGCAAATTCCATTGGCAATTGTTTCAGGACTTCACGCGCGTAGCCATTTACGATAAGCCCGATGGCACTTTCTGTACTAATTCCCCGTTGTTTGCAATAGAATAACTGATCATCAGATATTTTCGAAGTGGTAGCCTCGTGTTCTACGATAGAAGATGCATTTTCAGTTTTAATGTAAGGATAAGTGTGCGCCCCGCATTTGTCGCCCAGCAAAAGTGAATCACATTGCGAAAAGTTACGGGAATTTTCGGCCCGCCTTGTCATCTTAACTAATCCTCTGTAACTATTGCTGCTAAAGCCTGCAGAGATTCCCTTGGAAATGATTGTACTTTTTGTATTCTTCCCCAGGTGAATCATCTTGCTGCCGGTATCAGCCTGCTGATAATTATTCGTTACAGCTACAGAATAAAATTCACCAACCGAGTGATCACCCATAAGCACAACGCTGGGGTATTTCCAGGTAATGGCTGAACCGGTTTCCACCTGCGTCCACGAAATCTTTGAGTTGCTTCCTTTGCAGATTCCCCGTTTTGTCACAAAATTATATATACCACCCTTGCCTTGTTTATCGCCGGGATACCAGTTCTGAACAGTTGAGTATTTTACCTCAGCATCTTTCATCGCTACAATCTCAACGATAGCGGCATGAAGCTGGTTTTCATCACGCATCGGCGCGGTGCAGCCTTCCATATAACTCACATAGGCGCCTTCGTCGGCTACGATAAGCGTCCGCTCGAACTGGCCCGTATTTGCTGCGTTTATTCTGAAATAGGTTGATAATTCAATTGGACAGCGCACGCCTTTCGGAATATAACAGAATGAACCATCGCTAAAGACTGCAGAGTTCAAAGCAGCAAAATAATTATCGTTTGGAGGAACAACCGAACCCATGTATTGCTTCACCAGTTCAGGATGGTTTTGGACTGCTTCGGAAAATGAACAGAAAATGATGCCCAGTTTTCCAAGGGTTTCACTGAATGTGGTCTTCACCGAAACGCTGTCGATTACGGCATCAACAGCCACTCCGCTCAAACGCTTCTGTTCAGAAAGTGAAATGCCAAGTTTTGCAAAAGTCTTCAGCAATTCAGGATCAACCTCGTCAAGACTTGTCAATTCCTTGGGCCGCTTTGGTGCCGCATAATAATATATCGATTGGTAATCAATTGGCGGATGTTTAATGTGAGCCCAGGATGGTTCGGTAAGCGTAAGCCAGTGATGATAAGCGTTCAGCCTGTATTCAAGCATGAAAGCAGGCTCATTCTTGCGTGCTGAGATAAAACGGACAGTATCTTCATTCAGGCCAAGTGGAGCCATATCCATCTCTAAATCAGTGTGGAAACCATATTTGTAGTCACCCTGAGTTACCTCGTCCAGTATATTATTCTGCTCTTTTTCCATAATAAGCAGTAATTAAGTTTAAATTAAAATAGTGAGCAAATTTAGCAATTTCGCGAACACTGCTGCAACAGAAACTGCCATTTACGGCTAATTAACAACCAGGATAATGTTTTGTTTGTAAATTCAGGTAACGCTTTACTTGATTAGGCATAGATAGTCAACCGATTGGTGCGCCTGATAAATTAAATTATTTTTTTTGAATTCTTAAAGTTTCATCTTCCGTCATTAATTAATGATCAATCCCTTTTTAGCTCCAAATCGGTACCTTTGCAAAAAAAAAGAACGAATGCAGGACGAAAGTACTACCCGAACCGAATTATCAGAACTTGGTGAATTCAGGCTTATTGACCATCTAACCGAGGGTATTGAACCACACAATGCTTCCACCATATTTGGCATAGGCGACGATGCCGCTGTGATTGATAATGGAACTAAAAGAACACTTGTCTCTACCGATCTTCTGATTGAGAATGTGCATTTTGACTTGTCCTACACTCCCTTGAAGCACTTAGGTTATAAGACGGCGACTGTGAATTTTTCGGATATCGCGGCCATGAATGGCACGCCCCGGCAGCTACTCATTGGCTTGTCGGTTTCCAACCGTTTTTCGGTGGAAGCCCTTGACGAACTTTATGCCGGGATACGTATGGCCTGCAAACGGTACAATGTAGATCTGGCAGGAGGCGATACAACTTCGGGCGTTTCGGGGCTGATGATATCTGCCACCGTTATAGGCGATGCCGATCCGGATGATGTTACTTACCGTCATACAGCCAAGGAAAATGATTTAATCTGCGTAAGCGGAGATCTTGGCAGTGCATACATGGGCCTGCTCCTGCTTGAGCGGGAAAAACAGGTTTTTAAAGCCGATCCAAATATGCAGCCCGACCTTGACGGATATGATTATATACTTGAGCGTCAGTTAAAACCCGAACCGCGTATTGACATCATAAAATTATTGAAAGATGTCAATGTCAGGCCAACTTCCATGATCGATATTTCCGACGGGTTAGCTTCCGAAATTTTACACATCTGCCACCGTTCCAAAGTTGGTTGTGTGCTATATGAGGAAAAAATACCTATTGATCCTTCAACTGCAATAATGGCGGTAGAATTCAATATGAGTCCGATAACCGCTGCAATGAACGGAGGTGAAGATTACGAACTCCTTTTCACAGTTGCGATTAGCGATTACGAAGCTCTCAAAGATTTACATGAAATTACGATTATTGGACATATCACAGCAGAAGGTTCCGGGGTTAACCTGGTGGCTAAAGATGGAGTTCAGATTCCTATAGAAGCACAGGGCTGGAATCACATGAGAAGAAGTGAAGATTAAAATGTGTGAATTTGATAAAGTTTGAACAGTTTTACAACGACCATTTTACCGGACTATAAAACAATCAAACTACCGGGCAATCAAACTACCTGTCTGATGGACTTTTGTACTAATTTTTAAGAATTATTCCATTCCCCAATGACAAAGCCATCCGGCGATACGGCCCGGCATCTTGAAACAATCCTCAAATCACTGCCCGATAAACCCGGGATATATCAGTATTTCGACAAGGATGAACAGATTATCTATGTAGGAAAGGCAAAAAGCCTGAAAAAGAGGGTAAGTTCATATTTTAATAAGGAGAATTCGCTGGTTGGTAAAGTAAGAGTTCTTGTTTCGAAGATTACAGATATCCGGATAATTATTGTGGAAACCGAACTGGACGCCCTGCTGCTGGAAAACACGCTCATAAAACAATACCAGCCACGTTATAACGTGATGCTGAAGGACGATAAAACCTATCCCTGGATTTGCATTAAAAACGAACCTTTTCCGAGATTATTTCCAACCCGCAACCTGGTAAAAGACGGCTCTGATTATTTTGGACCATATGCATCAGGCAAGATGATGCATACGTTACTGGATCTGGTCCGGCAGTTATTTCCTCTTCGCAATTGTATGCTCAATCTAACGGATACGAATATCCGTAATCAAAAGTTTAAAATTTGCCTCGAATACCATATCGGCAACTGTAAAGGTCCCTGCGAAGGCATGCAAACCGCAGAAGATTACCAACAGAACATTGCTGCTATTAAAGAAATCATTCGGGGCAACATTGGCATGGTGAAGCAACAACTCCATTTGATGATGAAAGAGTATGCTGCAGAATTTGCTTATGAAAAAGCGCAGATTGTTAAGGATAAGATTGAACAACTCGACCGCTACCAGAGCCGTTCAACAGTTGTAAATCCCTCAATTCATAATGTTGATGTATTTTCCTATGCAGAGGACAGTTCCGCTGGCTATGTTAATTTTCTGAAAGTAGTTGACGGTGCCATCGTGCAGTCGCATACCATCGAGATGCGCCGCAAGTTAGAAGAAACGCCTGAGGAACTGATGATACTCGCGATCATGGACATAAGGCAACGTTTCAGCAGCACTGCAGAGGAAATCCTTGTACCTTTCCCCATCGATCTGGAATTACCCAAAGTGATTATCAATGTTCCACAGCGTGGCGATAAGAAGAAACTGGTTGAACTATCCGAACGAAACTCCAAATTCTACCAGATGGAAAAACAGCGGCAAAAGGATCTCGTGGATCCTGAACGCCGCAGCAAAAGGGTTTTAGCCCAGATGATGAAGGACCTGCGGCTGAAAGAACATCCTGTGCGTATTGATTGCTTTGATAATTCGAACATACAAGGTGCTTACCCGGTGGCAGCCATGGTGGTTTTCACCAATGCCAAACCCGACAAAAAGGAATACCGCCACTTCAATATCCGCACTGTAGAAGGGCCTGACGATTATGCCTCCATGGAGGAAATTATCTACCGCAGGTATAAACGTGTACTTGAAGAAGAAAAACCGCTGCCCCAGCTTATCGTAATCGATGGCGGCAAAGGCCAGTTAAGCGCTGCCCTTAACAGCCTGGAAAAACTTGGATTGCGCGGCAGTATCGTCATCATTGGAATTGCAAAACGCCTGGAGGAAATTTATTACCCCGATGACCAGGTGCCCATGTACCTGGATAAAAAATCAGAAACGCTAAGGATTATCCAGCATCTGAGGGATGAAGCACATCGTTTTGGAATTACTCATCACCGTAAACGACGGGAAAAAGGTACAATCAAAACCGCTCTGACCGGTATTGAAGGCATAGGTGAAGCTACTTCGCAATTGCTGCTGCAGAAGTTTAAAAGTGTTAAGAATATTCAAAAGGCTACTTTTGAGGAGTTACAGGAAGTTGTTGGAAAAGCGAAAGGGAAGGTGGTTTTCGAGTATTATACGAAACCGAAAAAGGCTGACTGACGTTCGATCGGCTTTACATTGTAATAATTCTGGCAACTTATTAAAAAGAATACTATCAGGGTTACTGAATATCTCCAAAAAGAACAGTCCACACCTTCATAGAATTCCGGCCGAAAACTTTTTCCCTTTTAACAAGATAAACGTCTATGGTTTTTTCAAGCTTCGGAGAACCATTCCTGATGATTTTAGCCGAATTCGGATAATTAACCAGGAATCTCAATTTTCCTGAATAAAGCGAGTCATTGATTCGTTCAAACGGTTTTTGTACTTTGACTGAATCAAAATGCACTCCTCCTTGTAAAACCGCGAATAATCCTTTGGAATTAGGGCTTCTGAGATTTTGATCTTCTGTAATGAACATTTCGCGGGCAATATCTTTAACTCTGGTTTTAAAACCTTTATCGGTAGTGCTGTCAGCCAGAATTTTAAGGTAATCGCCAAGGTCAAAAAGTTTAAGCCGGGCAGTAGTTTCAAAAGCCTTTATGGTTTGATTGCTTATAGTATCTGATGCAAATACCGCGCTGATACTATCTTTTGTTGCAGTAATGCGTTTTTCAACTCTGGCCGCATCTGACTGCTCCTGATTATCACAGCTTTTTGCTGTACAAAGCAAATAAAGCAGGATCAGCGTTGGTATATAGAATGTTTTCTTCATCAGCTTCGAGCTTTAACCCTAAACCGGAGTAACATGATTTTTTCTTTCCTGAATTTTGTATCGAGCACTTCAATATTCTTCAAACTTCCCGATGGAACTGTTAGTTTATCGATAAACTCCTGTTTATTAAAAAGTTCAGTGCCTATTGCATTTTTATCTCCAAAAACCTGGTAGATCATTGCTCCGTCATCGAACATTTCTTCAAGCCGCTCCCTTCTCTTTTGCCAGTCGTCGAGCTTCATTTGCGAAAAATAATGGATCATCAGGGCATAGTCATTCGCATGTAAGTTGACGATTTCTTTCTGGTCAAGTTTTTTGACAATCCGAACGATTGTATCCGTCTTATAATAAGGGGCTGATACCACCATCTTTATGCGACTTTTATCGGTTTTCAGGAAAAAGCATCCGGCATTATTGCTGAAGTTGATCACCGGGGATTCACCTTCCAGCAGCATACGGACCTCAATTTTAACATTTGTCACTGGTTCCCGGGTATCAGCATCATAAAAACAAAATTGGTATTCCCTGGTATTAAAAAGCCTGAATAATCCGTAAAAGGCACATACAATGATAAGAACAAGGACAGGAACCAAAATAAAATATCGGTTAGCGTTTTTACCAACTGGCAAAGAATCAGCAGGTACAAGTTCCGGATTTTTAAATATGAAATCGCTCCAGTTAGCATATCCGGCATATTTACTAAGGAGATTTAAAACATCAATTCTTGGCAATGTTTTGTTTGTGGATTTCATATGGGTATAAAACCACTTCTCACTTATATGCGCATTCACTTTGCTCAGCAATTCCTCCTGAAAATCTGTAATATCCTGTCCTTTCCATTCGGAAATAGCAGAATTAATGCCCGGATAAGATTGCTGCATCATGGCTACAATCCTCTTTTTAAGTTCTTCAAAATATGTTTTATCTTCTTGCTGCAAAGGTGATGGTATCTTATTGTTTTTGTATGCAGAATCGTTGTAAAAGGTTTTACAAACATTTTACAACCGAAATTCAATTCATCAGTGAATCCCTGATTTAATTTTGACGCTTCAATTATTAAAACTACAATGTTCAATTCAAAAGTAAGAAAAAAATAATCTAAGTAGGTCAATAACTAACTTTATATGGAGGATCATATAATGAAAACGGTAAAAAATGCAGTAAAATTGCTTCTTGCAACTCTCATCTTCTCTCTCCTGGCGGCAATCGGGAATCCCGGTTATGCACAGAAAAAAGGAGAAGTATTGAAGATCGGGACCTATGATTCAAGAGTCATAACATTTGCATGGTCAAGGTCAGAGTATTTCAGGGCGCAAATGAAAAAGTTTAGCAGTCAGAGCGATTCTGCTGATAAAGTACATGATACTGTCAGGATCAAGGAACTTTCGGTGCAGACAATGTCCTATCAACATCTTTTGCATCAAATGGTATTTAGCAATGGATCGGCATCGGTAATAATGAAACTGATCAAGGATCAACTCCCTGAACTTGCTAAAAAAGAAGGAGTAAGCGTTATTTTAAGCAAGTGGGAGATGAACTATTTAAATCCATCTATAGAAGTAGTTGATCTAACCAATCAAATTGCTCAACTTTTTAAGCCAACTGAAAATATTGATAAAATGGCTAAAGAAATCGCTGATAATGAACCTGTCCCACTTGAAGACCTTTCAATAGAAAATGAAATGTTAGACTTGTATTGTAAACGGTTTGGCAAAAAATAAATGTATATTTGAATCAACAATTTAAAACAGTTTAATATGATAATACAAGTTCGTACCCAAACCACTTCGGACTTGCAGCAAAATACCAATATAGGGAATAACTGACGTTTCATATTTATTTAAGAATTACATTTTACAGCCGACAAAAGTTGCAGATAAACAAACATAGAAAATGCAAAAAATTATCTTATTAATAGTTGTACTAAGCTTTTCAGTCAGCCTGAATGCTCAAACCTGGAAAGTCCAGATTCAAAGAGCGACCAGTAACCACAGAATGAAAACATTGAAAATAAGACCAGACATGCATATGGATATTGGCTCCCTATTGCTTGATAACGATACACTTAAGGAAAGTAAATTTTATAATGGTTTTTTAGTTGGAGGCGGCAGCGACTCTATAAAAATCAGGCTGAATGAGGTAAAAGAAAAGAAGGTTTTTACAAATGGGATTAACAAACAAGCGACTATTCCCGCCAAATATTATTTAATGACCCCATTAAGAGACTCAAGTGTAATGAAAATTGCTATATCGGATATTGATTACCTTTCCTATTATAATGATAAAAGGGAGAAAACCGCTGGAATAGTAGAACCGATTGCCTTGGGTGCTCTTTTTGTAATGGCCTTAACGCCGTTGATCAGTTATGATTTTAAAGAAGGGAAAATGAATGCAGTCAGGTATAAAAACTGGGCACTTGGCAGCACAATTTGCTTAGCAGCATCCATTTCATTTGCAGTTACAGTTAATTCTCGTAAAAAGTTCCAATTTAAAACAAATTGGCCAGATGAAAAGGGAAAAGTGTGGAGTTTTAAATAAATTTCAGAGATATAGATAAGCGCAATATTTGAGTTCGACAAAGTGATAAATATGGCACCAAATGAAGAAGGCAAATGATTTTATATTAAGCTCATTCCTGCCGGAAACATTGGCATCTCTTTTTACCTGAATTCAAAGAAACTAAATATCGTATAAAAGAAGTATGAAGTACTAAAACCAATTAAATCAGAAATATTAATCTAAAATTTTAAAGGAGGAAAAACCATGATAACACAAGTTCATACCCACATTACTTCGGAGTTGCAGCAAAACACCCGGACCGATATTATCTTTATCCTTACATCTATCATCCTCAACCTCATCACGCTTGCGGTTAACTCAGGCATGGTTGAAAAATCAAGGACAGAAAGTTCTACACTGGCAGTGATGTTTGTTTTTGTCACACTCATCGTGATGGTCAACATCGTTGTTATTATTGGCTTGATAAAAGGAAAACAGACCAGGATTAAACTCATAAACGGCCTTATGATGATGTACAAGGATCAGAATGTTGCCAAATATTATGATGAGTCGCTACTTGGGAATTACAACGTGAGGTACAACCTGTTCATTCTGGTTGTTTTGTGTACAGGAGTGATTGCTACTATTGTGCCTTTCATTCTAAGGTAAGTAAAATCTGACAGTCAATTGATTTACGCCATGGTATTAAGCCTGAGTTGGCAACAGCATTGAGAACTGTGATGTACTCACGATTATAAAGCATTAACCATTTCAAAATCAATTAACAATGAAAGAGAAAGCAAAATGGATACGTATCATTTACATAGCAGGTGTTATCGCATTGATAATTGGTGCTATCGACCCGCTGGAGGGATCAGTTGTAATTTCAGGTGGTAGCGTACTTATAGCATTGTCAGCATACTTATTGCATGACCGGCATTTGAAAATATTCCTGGCGGCAACAATTATGATTATAGTTGGAGTAAGTTTTCTTTTTTATTTCTCATCGCTGGGAGGGTTTGGTGGAACTTCAGCTTTGTCGTGGTGGTGGGGCACGCTCATTCTTCCTTATCCGGCCGGCTGGCTCATGTCAATAATTGTATTAATTGTAAGGACCTTTAAGAAGCCAGAACAACATACGATTTCGTAAGCAGATACAGGGTAGGATTATAACAATACTCTTCTTTTTTTAAATCAGGCACTTTCGGGTAGCTTAATACAAATATGTAAATTAGAGTTTAGCAAAATTTAGTATAAACACATAAACAATAGATCATGAAAAGGACAACTCTACTATTGACAGGACTGACAATTTTATTGTTAAGAAATCAAGCCCAAACAGTTACAGACTATGATGGGAATATTTATGGTACCGTTAAAATTGGCAACCAGCTTTGGTTTAAAGAAAATCTGAAAGTGACTCATTTCAACAATGGAGACCCAATACCAAATGTTAAAGGCAGTACTGAATGGGGCGGCCTTTCAACAGGAGCAAGGTGCTATTATGCCAACGATTCGGCTGCCAGCGATTCAGTGTATGGTCCATTATACAATTGGTATGCGGTAAACGACATCAACAATCTTTGCCCTTCAGAATGGCATGTATCAACAGATGCGGATTGGACTGAGGCAGAAACATCCCTTGGAGGTTCGGCTATCGCAGGAGGTAAAATGAAAGAAGCCGGAATATTGCACTGGACCAGCCCAAATTCAGGAGCCACGAATTCAAGCGGCTTTACAGGCCTTCCTGGTGGCATGCGAGGTCTTAGTAACACTTTTCAATTAATTTACGAAAACGGTCTTTGGTGGACAGCTACTTCATCCAATGCGGCAGGGGCATGGAGCCGATACCTGTGGTATGCCAATGCCGGTGTTGACCGAAATGCAGCACCAAAAACTCTTGGTATGAGTGTTCGCTGCGTTAAGGATATCAATACAGGTATTGGATCAAATTATTCCCCCCGGAATTTCACGCTGTACCCAAATCCTGCAATGGATAAGATCACAATTGAATCCTCTGGAAATAAAGAACAGGTCGTTAGGTTTTATAATCTTTCAGGAGAGCTGGTAATGCAAAGCGTATTGACTAAAGGCCCCAATGTAATTGATGTCAGTTCTTTACCGGCTGGTAGTTATCTTTTGAAAACTGACAGTGAGTCAGGTACGATGCAACAGAAACTGATCATACTGGCTGACTGATTTGACAACCTGGCTTCAAATGCTCAGAGGAAAGAATTGCTTGTTCTATCCCCTAAACATTATTTATCTTAAAGGGAAAACATACCAGGCTCATCATCATTGTCTGGGACAGACGTTCCATGAATGAAGGGAAGAAGAAACTTAAGATATTAATCAACTAACATTTTACATATCGACAAATATAAATATTACTTTTACGACCTGAAATATATGTTCCTATGAAAACTAATTTACTTGTCGTTGTCTTATCAGCCCTCCTTGCAACAGGCAGTATTGCTCAAACTGCAACAAATTTCAATGCCAGGGATTGTTCCGACGTTACGCACGATTTGTTTTCGGAGCTTGATGCCGGTAAGGTTGTTGTACTCAACTGGGTAATGCCTTGCGGTGCTTGTGTGCCGGCTTCGCTCACTACGTTTAACGTGGTTAAGAGTTACCAGGCGACCAATCCCAATACAGTACTTTATTACCTTGTTGACGATCTGGCAAATACAAGTTGCACCTCTCTTATCAGTTGGGGGAATAGCAATCATATAAACGCTGATGTTGCGTTTTCTGATGCTTCCATTAATATGCTCGACTATGGTACAGAATCTATGCCCAAGGTTGTAGTGATGGCCGGTGGCAATCATCATGTTTTTATGGTTGCAGATGCTGAGGTTGACCCCACTCAACTTCAGGATGCAATTATTGCTGCATTGGCCACAACCGGTGTTCCGGAAGCAGAAAATCAATTAGCATGGGTTAGTGTTTCCCAAAATCCGGCAAATGACCGGATGCTGCTTTCAATAAAAACGGAAAAAGCAATACCCGTCCTGGCAATTCTGTTCAACATACAAGGGCAAAATGTTGGAACCATATATAATGGCACACCTTCTCCCGGAGAAAGCAAAATCAATGTTGATCTTTCGCAATACTTACCGGGAGTCTATTTTATCCGGGTCAGTGATTCAGAAAGGACAGGATCGATCAAGTTAACTATAAAAAAATAGGTACTTCCATTTTAAATTCACTCAACCGTATCTTTCCTGATTACGGCGGATGGCTTATACAAATACCAGATCAGAAATGAGGAATAAACTGCTTCTTTACGTCCTGCTATTGATTACTTCAACATTGTTGAACATTAGTGTTAAAGCACAATGCTGCTCAGGAGGAAGCGGAAGCCCGATTGCAGGAGGGGCTTCGCAAGGTGTACTATCCGAACGGCAGATTGAACTGAGCACCAACTTCCAGTTTATCAGGACAGATGAATTTTTTACCGGATCTAAACCTGACAGCGCAAAATATTTCGATAGCTTTAGCAGCACTTACCAGTATTTCAGGATAGCATACGGGCTCAGCCGTAATCTTACCATGTCTGTTGAAACCGGAAATTATCTTGAAAAGAAAGAAGTGGGTTTAAACCACGAAGCAGCTAAAACGTATTCATCAAAAGGAGTTAGCGACCTGATTTTATTCCCTCGATACGACATTATTAACAGAAGTTCTGGTCCAAAACCCCTTGAGTTGACAATTGGAATGGGATTCAAAATACCGCTGGGCAGTTATAATGATTCTTCTGGGAATATTGAGCCTTTCTCGGGGACGATGTTTTATATAACAAAACCACAGGCAGCGCAACTTTCGTCAGGAGCCCATGATATTATTTTCTATTCTTTTTTATACAGGGGATATCCACTTCATAAGTTCAGGATTTTTGCCACTGCCATGTATATCAAAAAGGGGTGGAACCCCATCGGAGAAAAACTTGGGGACTATAGAAGTATTGCACTTTTTGCAGGCAAAAGCTTCTCTGATAATTTAGGTTTGACTTTCCAGTTGCGTGGCGAATGGGTTGACAAAATGAAACTTAATAATGACATCCTGCTTTACGCTTATCCCAATTACGACCCTGAAGCCACAGGTTATAAAAAGGTTTTCTTTACTCCTCAGGTCAGCTTCACTAAAAGTAATTTCACTATTTATGCCTTAAGCGATATCCCTGTATATCAGTATTTGGTTAAAACGCAGGTTGGATCGCAGCATCAGTTCACATTTGGTATTTCCTACAAGTTATTCTTCCGTAAGCGTTCAGCAACCTTACCTGATGGAACCAAAGGCTGGGCGTGTCCCATGCACCCGGAAGTAGTATCAGATAAACCTTCGACCTGCCCTAAATGTGGAATGAACCTGGAGAAGGTGAAATAGTGTTTTCGGGAATTGCATTATCATTTGTATTTGATTGATTGATTTTGCGTTGCACGCACGGTTAATCAAATTATGCTCAAGTAGCTGAAGAATAAATGAAAGGCCAATGAACCAAATAACATAAATAGGGTGCCTGAAAATTCCAAAAATGTACGAATTTGGGATAAAAATTTCCATTTTTGGACAATATTTAAGTTTTTTTAACACATCAAAATAGACTATATGACTGACTTCTAAACAAGTAAAAAATATGGCATTTAAGTTGTTAAATAAACTGTCCTTGCTTGTTAAGCAATTAACAGACATTAAAAAACAAACTTATAATCAATAGATTGACAATCAGACGATTAATTAATAAAAGTTCAGTTAAGAAAAATGAAATTTTAATTATGTGGTCTTTTCTTGTTATTTCAAATTATTCCAAATAATAAATTTTTACGAATTTGTAATTTAATTATATATTTGCCAACTCTAAAGAGATTTTTTAGCCAACATAGTATTAACTTAACTTTAACACAACAACTTTTTTTTACGACAAGCTATTAATTTTAACTTGTTTATGAACTAATCCAATCTACTCCGATCATTTTCTCGTTCTGCTCTATTAGCTTTTGTCAGTAATACACAAACAGAAGTTAAAAACCCCACTCACTTTTTCACCTGTTACCTTACTAGTCTCTCTCTTTTGCTTCTCGACAACCTTATCTCGTAGCACTCTTATTTCTACTTGCTAATCTCATTTTCTTACTGACTCTGATTCACTTTAGTGCATTGGCAGTTACTGCTGTCTAATGTATTTCTGTCTCTCGCTCGGCTAATGTATTACTGCATTTGAATGAATGATTAACATTTAAAATATGGCAGCTGATTGCTTCTTAGGATTTCTGTTTGTTAGATTTTTC
>CAZEDO010000010.1:0-57853 GCA_964511085.1 uncultured Lentimicrobiaceae bacterium | reverse complement strand
ACTATTTACTATATGGGTACTGATTTCTCAAACAAAAGGAACATTTGGAGATGAGGGCAGGTATTTATTGTATGCACATAATCTTATCCACGGATTTTATTCGCCTCCAGTTCCAGATATCAATCTCAGCAATGGGCCAGGATATCCACTTCTGCTAGTGCCTTTTATAGTACTGAAATTCCCACTTATTAGCATTACTTTATTGAATGCACTTTTCTATTACTTTTCGATAATAGTAATTTTTAAAGCCCTAAAAGAAATCGTGTCATTTGGCATGGCATTAGCATTTAGCTTAGTATGGGCATCCTATTATATTGCTTATCAAAGTATTCCTTTGATTCATACAGAAACTTTTACATATCTGTTAATCTCTATTCTTGCTTTTTCTGTATTGAAAGCATTTAAACCAGAGAATTTGAGTAATGTGAAGAAATATGTTCTTCTTTCAGGATTTATTCTGGGATATATTGTTTTAACTAAAATGATATTTGGTTATGTGCTTCTTATTATGACGGCAGGAAGTGGTTTACTTTGGATATTTAACAGGAATAGTCTAAATTACCGTAAAGGCATTATTATCCTGTTAGTCGCATTACTTACAACTGTTCCATATCTGTTATATACCTATCACCTGACAGGAAAGATTTTTTGTTGGGGTACTGGTAATTCGAGTTTGTATTGGATGAGTACTCCCTTCGAAGGAGAATATGGTGATTGGAAAGGGAATCTGAAACTAAATCCTTCGATAAATGGAAATTATAACATACAAGGGTCTGATAGTATATTAAGAGCTCATCACAAAGCGGATTTCGAAGAAATATATAAATATAAGGGAATTGAAAGGGAAGATGTTTATAAAAGATTGGCAATAAGAAATATCATATCACATCCGATTAGATATGCTGAAAATGTGATTTATAATATAGGACGATTAGTTTTTCATTTTCCATTTTCTCAGGCAATTCAACGGCCAATTATTTTACTTATTCTGCCGTTAAACGGGATTTTGTTAACATTGATATTATATAGTCTGATACCAACTATTGTGAACTGGCGTGAAATACCCATGTCAGTTCGATTTCTTTTAATACTGGTTATACTCTATTTAGGTGGAAGCGTACTTTTATCTGCATATGTGCGTATGTTTACTGTAATAGTCCCAATACTGCTTTTATGGATAGCCTTCGTACTGCAAAACACATTGCTAATTAAGCTGAAATATGATAAAAAGCCAAGTCTCGAACCCTGATCTCTTTATATTGGAAATATTTAGATCAGATAAGGTTTGATATGGTTAAACTTTATTGGAGAGAAAATATTTTACTTAGGAAGGAGGGGGTTGACCCCTCTTTTTCTTTGAAAGTGACTTTAACTGCAAATTTGAATGCTTAGATACAGGAAATAACACACCATTAAATCCCTGATGTATTAAGGTTTCCCACACTCACGGTCACGATTTTTGTTTGTGTTGAATCATCATCGTTCACTAGGTGCATCATTACCTGGAGATGAAGGTTGTAGATATTCATATCTGTTTCCTTTGCACGGATTTTTCCGATTTTCAGGATATCCGAATTGATGATTCCCTGACGTCTTGATGATTCTTTGCTAAATACTTCATCTTCGTATTTTTCGAGCAAGCTGTTGTCATAATCTTTGCTAAATTCATGAATATTAGCTATTTCATCAATCGTAAGAACCTGTAAGTTTTCGATGCCATCCATATTCAATGTAAACCAGCTATATACATTTTCATCAATTAAGCAGCGGTTAAGGGTGTCTTTGGATAATATACGGGCATTATTGATAATAGAGCGTCCGTAATAATTATTATCGTAGGAATAGAGCTTATCCAGCGTAAGTGCAAAGCGAACGCTTATCCCACCGATGATTTTCCGAAGTCGGGGAAAAAAGTGATACGCATTGTAAATCCTTAGCACCACTGAAAAATTACAAGCAAAAAGCAAAGCATGAAGAGGAGTGTCGAAGATGAAAAATCCCCCGTCGCCAGTGCTGATGAACTGTTTCTCGATCATGTCTGGGGTGTATTTCTGAAAGATAAACCTGTGGTTGGAAAGGCATGCGTCTATCGTAGTTCTCAGGATGGTCTTGAAAAGGAAAGGAATGAGTGTTTGTTCAAATTCGCCGTATGTGCTGTATTGATAAATGTCCACACCTAGCACAGCCTTAATCCCGATATTCTCATAATCCACATATTCCATTAATTCCTGAAACAGTTCACCTTCGTTAGGAATAATGTTGGTTTTTTCGAAGATCACTCTATGATCAGTACGGTTAAGAATCCGTTTGATCTCTTCGTGTTGTAGGCTTTTAATTATCCGGCTCATAAAGTAGAAAGTTTAGAAAGTTCATAAAGTTAAAAGTTCATCAAGTACATCAAGATAACAAGTATAGAACGCGGCTGACTCAGATTTATATGATTAATTATGATATGAATTGCTATTCATTTTTTTTTAATGAGAAAGTATGTTTTAATTTATCTGCGTTCATCATATCCATCTGTGCTGCCAGAGCTCCATCATAGATTTCTTTTCCAGATTTCCCATGAAGCATCTGCCTGTAAGTGCAGCATCTCTAGTCCGTTTTTTACAGATGCTCCATGTTTAGCACCGAGTTTCATAAAACGTGTTGTGTCAGGGTTGTAATTTAGATCGTAGAGCAGATGGTCTGACGTAATGTGTTTGTAAGGTACAGGTGGTAACGATTCGGTATCTGGATATTTGCCCAGAGGTGTAGTTTGAATAATAAGCTGATGATTCACAATCACATCCTTATTCAATTGCTCATAGGACATTTGATTTGGTTCTCTTGGCTTTCTTGAAACATATAATGCAGCAATTCCTAGTTTGCAAAGTACATGACACACTGCTTTTGATGCCCCACCGGTACCAAGCACGAGTGCCCTCTTGTGCCATGGTTTAAGCAATGGAACTAAAGACTGCTCAAACCCAATCACATCTGTATTATAGCCGCTCAGGATAACTTTGTTTCCATTGCGCATAATATCAATGGTATTAACAGCACCGACTGCTTCAGCTGTAGTATCCAATTGTTGAAGCAAACGGATAACCGAAACTTTGTATGGTATTGTGACATTCAGCCCCTTAAGGTTTCGTTTAGCTTCAACAAGCGTCTTTAGTTCATCTATTTTCTGTAAAAGAAACAGGTCGTATTTGTAATCACTCAATCCTTCCCGAAGAAACTTATCTGTAAAATATGTCGGTGAAAAAGAGTGTGTTAGAGGGAACCCTATAAGCCCGAAACCTGTCATGTTTTTGTAAACTTGTGCTTGATGAAAGCAAAAACAGGTGGTAACAGGGAAACCAGTATTATCCCAATAATTACCATAGAGAAGTTATTCTTTACAAAAGGGATATCACCAAACAGGTAACCGGCAGTACAAAAAAGGGATACCCAAATAATGTTTCCTGCAATACTAAAGAAAAGAAAACGGAGATAGCGCATACTTCCTACTCCGGCAACGAACGGGGCAAACGTTCGGATAATTGGCATAAACCTTGCAAATATCAGGGTTTTACCCCCATGTTTTTCATAGAAAGTGTGTGTTTGGTCGAGGTATTTTCGCCTTATTAGCCGGTAATCCTTCTCGTAAACCTTTTGCCCAAGGAAATGGCCAATAAAATAGTTTGTATTATCCCCTGTAAATGCAGCAACAAAAAAGATAATAAGGAGCAAAGGCAGGCTTAACGGATGCGATGGCATTGCAGCAATAGCACCGGAAGCAAACAGCAGCGAATCACCTGGAAGAAAAGGAGTCACCACCAGTCCGGTTTCACAGAAAACGATTGCGAAAAGAATGAGATAAGTCCAGGTTTGATAATTAGTAACAATCTCAAGCATGTGGCGGTCGATATGCAGGATAAAATCGATCATAAAACGAAAAAGGTCTAACATAGGTTTTGTAGATTTTTGTATGAAGGATTATTGTCCGGTAACAGTCGCTTGTGAACTGAAATTATTTTGGTTTGGATAATGTGCATTTACTAAGATAAACTTATTCAGAGGTTGGTTTAAGTTGTTCAATAAGGTTGATATACGCCGGTTCTTCAGCCAAAAGAGGAGCGTACTCGAAAAGGTTGGAATAGCTGTTATAATATGATTGCAGGGCATGACCAAACACCAACAAAGCTTCTTTCAACTTGCCCAGAAAATGCAGATAGCCAACTAATCTGTAATAATGTGCTGCATTTTCCGGCTGAAGGGATATGCCTTCGTTAAGCACGTCGATAGCCATTTCATATTCCTCACGTTCGGCATATACATGGGAAAACTCAAGCCAGATATCAGGGTTCTGAGGTTCGATTACAGCAACTTTTCGGAATGATTGAATGGCATCATCGTTATGCCCTGCACTTTGCTGGGTGTCAGCAAGAATAAACCAGAACTCAGCATTCGTAGGTTCTAATTCCACAGCATGGAGGATATGCCGTAATGCTGCATCAAAGTTTCCCTGTTCGCCAAGGCAAACCCCAATCCCAATCCATGCGTCTGCAAGTGTCTCGTCTAATTCCAGCGCTTTCTTATATTTCTCTACGGCAAGATTGTATTTTTCGAGTTTCTCATAACACTCACCCATACAATAGATTGTCATTGCTTCCGGCTCCTCTATTTCAAAAGCTTCCTTGTAGGTGTTGATTGCCTTGAAATAGTGACCCATTGCAAAATAAGCATTCGCTTTGTTAAGCATTGCAGCAACGTAAGCAGGGTCGATAGCCAGGGAATAATCATATGCTTCAATAGCTTTTTCGTAAAGTTCGAGACGATATTGCAAAAGGCCAAGGCTTAACCAGGCATCAGAATTATAAGGCGATTCATTAACAAGCTTGTTGAAATAATCGACGCCATCGTCAAGTCGATTTCCCAGATCGTAGGATTCCCCCAGTTCTGTGAGCACATTATCAAGTGCAAAATCATTATTAATTGCAAGATGAAAATGGTCGATAGCTTTATCGTACAACCCCATGGTCATATATTCGTTAGCAATTTCCACGTAGATCATTCCAACATCTTCCGATTCATCAACTTCAGCTGCTTTATTCAATTCTGAAATTGCATCGTTATGCCGGTTCATCTGGCTATAGATGGCACCACGGGTGCGAAAAATTTCAGCGTTGTTTGGATCAATAGCTTCAACTGATGAGAGAAGTTGAAGTGCGTTTTCGCCTTTGTTGTTCCATAGCAGCAACTGAGCCTGCTTCACGAGGAAACCTATAGTTGAAGGGTGCTGTTCCAAGGCGAGGGATATGGTTTTACCGGCACGCTCCAGGTCGCCAAAGAAAAACTGGAATTCAATCAATTCTTCAAATTCTTCTACATCGAAGAAGTAATTCTCTTCGCCTTCGAGCATCTTTTCAAGCCTGGCCATCAATGGGCCTATGGTATCATTATCATTCGGTTCAAAGGAAATGCTCATGGTATTTTTTAGGATCCTGAAATTATAGAACCCTGCAAAAGTAATAAAAATAGAAACTTGAAGTTTAGGTGAGATATTTTAGGGAGAAATGCCTCTGGTATGGATTATGCCGGAATGGGTTGTTAATATTGAGCAGTAATTTAGATTTTCTGCTTATTGCACCAGGACTCTGTTCCCAACGATAATACGTAAGACGATTGCAATAGCTGCCATGCCAAGAAGGATATGAATAAATGCACCTGCATGAAACGCATAAAATCCGATTGCCCAATACAGGATTAAAATTAGTGCCGTTGGATGAAGAATATTGCCCATATACTATTCATCGGCAATATGCGGGAAGGTAATAGGTTACAGTAATAAATTTTATTTTCAACGGTTGATTGTTATTCTAACATCCTGTTAATGTACTGTTTAACGAAGTTTGTAATTGTAAGAGGATATAGGTATTTTGCTTTGCCGGACTAACCAACTCTGTTGCAATGCTTCTGATAGAACCAGATTAATTACTATCAGCCAATTGTTCATTTATACTTCGGCTACTTGAGTTCGCGAAAATTGCAAACTCACCTGCTCAGTATCACTCAATCTAAGCGGTATCATTTTCGCAAACCCGCAATTATTCAGTATAAATGTTGTTCTTCTTTTTCCAGGTGTTTTTGAGAATGATATCTTCTGCGATATTTGGAGCGGAATTACAAATTCAACAAGTGGAGCAAGGGGATATAAACTGATTTCGCAGGCAATCGAAAACTCCTATCTTTGCCATATTAAAAAAGATTTATGACACTTATCAGAAGTATTTCAGGCATACGCGGCACCATTGGCGGCAAACCAGGCGAAGGACTTAGTCCCGCAGACATTGTTAAATACACCGCAGCATTCGCGGCTTTTATCAAAAAGAATTCGGGCAACAACCGCCCAGCATTTGTGGTAGGACGCGATGCACGCATTTCGGGTGAGATGGTAAATCATCTTGTGGTTGGGACGTTACTCGGCTCAGGAGCTGATGTGCTCGACCTTGGGCTCTCAACCACACCTACAGTTGAAATGGCCGTTACAGGAACACAGGCCGAAGCCGGCATTATCATAACTGCCAGCCATAATCCGAAACAGTGGAATGCCCTTAAACTACTTAATAACCTTGGTGAGTTTATATCCTCCTCGGATGGCGAGAAGGTGCTTAAAATGGCCGAAAATGAAACCTATTCATTCTGCGGGGTTGATAGCATTGGAACTTTTACTTTGGACAATACGTGGATCGAAAAGCATATCGAAAGAATACTTGCATTGCCGCTTGTAAATTGCGAAGCTATAAAGAAAGCAGGATATCATGTGGTTGTTGATGCGGTTAATTCTACAGGCGGTATTGCACTGCCGCCACTTCTGCGCGCACTCGGTGTGAAAAAAGTTACTGAACTTAATTGCTTTCCCGATGGGCATTTTGCGCATAATCCAGAACCTCTGCCCGAGAACCTTGGAGATATCTCAAGGCTTGTTGTGCGCTCAAAAGCAGATCTGGGACTTGTTGTTGATCCTGATGTTGATCGTTTGGCTATTGTTTGCCAGGATGGCGAAATGTTTGGTGAAGAATATACACTGGTAGCAGTAGCTGATTATGTGCTGCAACATCAGCATGGCAACACGGTGTCCAATCTTTCTTCTACACGTGCATTACGCGATATCACCGAAAAATCTGGTACCAGCTATTTTGCCTCAGCAGTGGGTGAGGTGAATGTTGTTGAAATGATGAAGGCTCAAAAAGCTGTGATTGGAGGTGAAGGTAATGGAGGTATTATCTACCCGGAGCTTCATTATGGACGCGATTCATTGGTTGGGATTGCGCTTTTTCTTAGCCACCTGGCTACATCCGGTAAGAATTGTTCAACACTACGTTATGGTTATCCATCTTATTTTATCTCTAAGAATAAAATAACACTTTCGCCTGAAATGGATGTAGATAAAATACTGGCCCGTATTGCTGAAAAATATAGCAATCGCCCGCTCAGCACAATTGATGGAGTGAAAATTGAATTTGAAAAAGAATGGGTGCATTTGCGCAAGTCAAACACCGAGCCAATCATCCGCATCTATTCGGAGAGTGATACCTTGTCGAAAGCAGATGTACTGGCAAATAAGATTATAGGGGATATTAAAGCGATTGTTAAAGAGTAGGAATTGTTGATATGCCCTTCGGTTCTGTATAGAGCAACCTCGAATTAATACGGTTTGCATACAAATATTTATTGATATTTCGCCGATTCAAAAATCTTACTATATTTACAAAGTTCTCTTCCAATAAAAAAAGATGCGTATGGCTGCACGCAAAAAGAAATTTAAGGTCACCTATAGTAAAGTTGAACTTAAGATACCTACGGTGCAAAAACGAAGGCTCAAGGCATTCTGTAAAGCTTCTGATACCACTATTAACAAGGTTTACCGTAAAGCGATCCGCGAATTTATAGAACGGCATGCTCATCCTATAGGACATACACAAATGATAAGTGAAAACCAGATGACCATTTTTGATCTCTGTGAAGATCCGGCACAAGATTATCAGGGTAAAGATCCGGTGGAATAGTTCTTGAGGAGGAAGATGTATAGCAGTCAGGTTAAATTATTGCATGGGCACTTCTATCAGCAGTACATCTGAATCAACAATACCTTTTGCCTGAATTTCATCTTCGTCAGTTATACCGATTGCATCCCGACTTTTTAGTGTTTGCCCACTTACAAGAGTTTCCCCGGAAATTATAAAGAGAAAAATACCATTACCAGGCAAATGCTTGTGATATGCGACTTCGCCCCGGGATGAAATGAAAGCACGGGAGAGCCATGCATCCTGATTAATAAAGAGTGTGTCACTATCATTTTCAGGCGAAACTAAGGTTTGAAAAACATTCGGTAAGGGAGAAGCGAATTTTTTCTGGTCGTAACAGGGTATTATATTCTTCTTTTTAGGAAATATCCATATTTGAAAGAATTTTGTCTGTTCAGTTCCTGAGTGATTAAATTCCGAATGAAGGATACCTGTACCAGCTGACATTATCTGCATTTCACCGCAATGGATTACTGTTGAGTTTCCCATGCTATCGAGATGTTCAAGAGCCCCTTCTGTAGGAATGCTGATTATTTCCATGTTTTGGTGCGGATGCTCATTAAAACCTGTTCCTCCTTCCAGCGTATCGTCATTTAAGACGCGAAGCACTCCATACTTCTCACGCAATGGATTAAAATAATTTGCAAAACTGAAATGATGCCATGTATCCAGCCAGCCATAAGTTCCATGGCCACGGTCAGCAGCCGGGAAAAGTTGTATCGGCATAAAAAGGGATGTTTAGTAATTAAACATAAAGGCCTGAGAAAAGTTTGATATCGGGTTAAACTCACAGGGGTTAGCGTTCAACGTCCCATCATTCCCTCGTAAGGCAGACGGTTGAGGATTGAACGCCCAAGGGTGATTTCGTCGGTATATTCCAATTCGTCACCAATGGCAATTCCGCGGGCAATAGATGAAACCAGCAACCCGTAATCCTTGAGTTTGCGGTAAAGGTAAAAGTTAGTGGTGTCGCCCTCCACAGTTGTAGAAAGTGCCATTATTACTTCTTTAACCTCTCCTGTAGCAACCCGTTGCAAAAGTGACTGTATATTCAGGTCGTTGGGTCCTACACCTTCCATGGGTGAAATTATACCGCCAAGTACATGATACACGCCGTTGTATTGCCCTGTATTCTCCACAGCCATCATATTGCGCACGTCTTCCACCACGCAGATAATGGAATGATCGCGTTTTGCGTTGGCGCATACTTCGCATAAATCGCCGTCTGAAATGGTATGGCAAAGGTTGCAGTACCGGATATCCTGACGCATGTGTATAATAGCGTTCCCGAGTGCTTCAACCTCGGTCACATCCTGCCTGAGCAGGTGAAGGGTGAGCCGCAGGGCTGTTTTGCGTCCTATTCCCGGCAGGCGTGCCAATTCGTTAACGGTAGTTTCAACTAATCGGGATGAATAGCTATTCATGAATTACAGCATTTGTTTGTTCATTACCTTTGTACGCAAAAGTACATGAAATTGCCATTATTGGGGAAAACTAACAGGAGATGTTATTAAACTCCGTGATGGCAAATTCTATCTGACCTGTAAGAAACAAATTGTTATCAGATAAGAATATAGATTTGTCTCATTTCTTAATATTCTAAAGCATTATCCCAATATGAATAAATGTTCACTATCCTATCTGCAGGGAACCTCAGTAGCTGTATGGCTCATTGTAATACTATTTAGCAATTCACTCAGCCTGAAGGCGCAGTCTGACAATTTTAGTGCCGAGAACAAGCTTGATGCGCAAGGCAATAAAGATGGCACGTGGCGAAAACTTGACAGCACAGGTCAGGTTCAGTATGAGGGGCAATTCAGGCATGGAATTCCATATGGCGAATTCCGTTATTTTTATCCCGGAGGAAAAACGAAAACAATTTCCAAGATCAGTGACGACGGCAATACATCCAAAACAATTAATTTCCATCAGGGCGGTATGAAAATGGCAGAAGGAACTTTCGTTAACAAACACAAGGACGGTGAATGGACGTATTATGATGAAAAAGGACTGATGATTTCCAAGGAATCCTATGCAGGAGGGAAAAAGACAGGTCTTGCATCCACATATTACAACGACGGAAAATTACTTGAGGAAAAGAATTTCGAATCCGGAGTAGAAGTTGGCCCCTGGAAACAATACTTCCCGGATGGTTCGTTAAAAGTGAATTCAGTTTATTCTGCTGGTAAGATCGAAGGAGAAGCATCTTTCTATTTCCCTGGTGGCAAAGTGATGGCTCATGGCAATTATGTCCATAATCTTAAGCATGGTGTATGGACATTTATGAATGAGGATGGTGAAAAAGAAAAGGTAGACACTTATGAAATGGGACGGCTGATTAGTACTGTTAACTATGATCCAAAGACTGTTGAAGAACCGAACAAATAAGATGATTCTGGTCTTTGTGGTCAAATAAAAAGGGGTTTCATTGCGAAGTGATTGTACACATTTAGAATGGTAATCGGAAGAGTTATTATGATGTTTATTGTTAATCACACTAAGAGTCTAACTGCCATGCTTTCATAATAATTACAACTGAATATTAATTATTATATAGATCAAACCTTGAAAAAACTACTTCTCGCTATAAGTATATTTGCTTTAATTCCCTGGGGGTTGTTTTCGCAAAATACCCTCTTTGACGAATCACGTGTATCATCGGTCTATATTGAAATTTCTCCTGATTCGCTGGCTGTTATAATGACTGATGTACTTTCGGACCATTACTTTAAAGCAAAATTTATTTATAATTATGGTACAGGAAGCGACACATTGCAGGATGTAGGCTTCAGGCTTCGGGGGAACACTTCGCGCTTTTCTCAGAAAAAATCATTCAAGATCAGTTTTAACACTTATTTGCCGGGACGCAGATACCAGGGAGTGAAAAAGATTAATCTTAACGGACTGCATAACGATCCTACCCTTATCCGCGAGAAACTATTTTATGATACCTGGAAGAAATCGGGGATGGTTGAACGGCGTACCAGTTTTGTAAGGGTATATATTAACCAGGCATATTATGGTTTATACACAAACCTCGAAGAATTTGATAAAGATTGGCTCGACAGGGTTTATGGTGAAAATGCCGGCAATCTTTACAAATGCACTTATCCTGCCGACCTTGCATATTTAGGGCCAGATCAGCAGGTTTATAAAGATATTGAGAGTGGTTCTGCTACCGGAGGACGAGCCTATGACCTACAGACAAACGAAACAACAGATGATTATTCTGACTTTGTTGAACTTGTTACAACACTTGATCAACCTGCCGATTCTCTTTTTGCCACACAAATTCAGGCATTGATCAATGTTGATGGATTTCTAAAAGCTTTTGCAATTGACATAGCTTCGGGAAACTGGGACGACTACATGTATAACCAGAATAACTATTATCTTTACCACAACCTCAATACCGGCAGATTCGAGTACGTCACTTATGATACTGATAATACATTCGGAGTGGACTGGGTGAACCAGGACTGGGCTACACGCAATTGCCTGGATTGGTTAAATCATGACCAGCCACGTCCCTTGGCTGTTAAATTACTTTCTATACCAGCTTTTTATGAAAAATACATTCACTATCTTGATACTATCTCCCGAAATATCATTCTTCCGGATTCTATATTTCCCCATATTGACGCGCTTAAGGAACTAATAACACAGGCAGCAGTTGAGGATACTTTCCGGTCACTTGATTGGGGTTACACGCTTGACGATTTCTACAATGGCTTCACTCAAACAATAGATGGGCATACACCTTATGGGATTAAACCTTTCCTGGCCACGCGATATGCAACAATGTTGGAGCAACTGGCTACATCAGATGTTTCTGATGTAAAAGCAGGAGATATTGAATTTGAAATATACCCAAATCCCGCAACAAACTTTATAACACTAAGAAGCATGCCAGCTACCTATGCAAGGCACGGCATAATTTTAGATATCATGGGTAAACAACTGAAAGATTTTGAATGGGACAAAAATCAGGGAACCGTAACTATCCAGGTTGCCGGATTAGCAGCGGATATTTACACACTTTCAATCGGGAACGAATGTCATTCAAGGAATTTAAGATTTATTAAAAAGTAACAGTTTTACAATAAATATTTTCAATGATCAGGAAGATTTCATATATTTTCATTGTTTTGCTCCTGCCGGTAATTGCTTATGCCCAGGCGTTTACATCAAGCAACCTGCCGATAATTATAATTGATACATACGGTGCATCAATACCTGATGAACCAAAGATACCAGGCATGATGAAAATCATTGACAATGGCCCGGGGCAGATAAACCACATTTCTGATGCTGGTAACATATACGATGGAAATATTGGTATTGAGATACGGGGTGCTTCATCGGCGGGGTATCCTCAAAAACCATATGCTCTGGAAACGCGCGATAGCCAGCAAAATCAACTTAATGTTTCACTGTTCGGTTTCCCCGAAGAACACGAATGGGTATTGCTGGCAAACTACAACGACAAAGTTTTCATGCGGAATGTCCTTGCTTTCCGGTTGTTCCAGCAAACCGGCCATTATGCTTCGCGGACTCGTTTTGCCGAAGTGATGGTTAACGGAAATTATGTTGGCATTTATGTTTTTGGTGAAAAGATAAAACGCGATAATGGTCGGGTGGATATTGCCAAATTACTGCCTGACGAAAACAGCGGCGAGCCTCTTTCAGGAGGGTATATTTTTAAAATTGACTACTGGGATCAGTCCAACAGCTGGTTGTCCTTATACCACCCTACAGGTCACCCGGATTTTGATGTCCATTATGTTTATAACTATCCCAAAGCTGACGAGATAATACCAGCCCAGCAGCAATACATTCAGACCTATATTAATTCGTTTGAATCGGTGCTTTATAGTTTCGGCTTTGCTGATACTGTGAATGGTTACAGCAAATATTTAGATGCCGTATCGTTTATCGACTATTTCATTGTGAACGAAGTGTCGAGAAACAACGATGGTTTTAAGAAAAGCTGGTATTTCAGCAAGGACAGGGATAGCATCGACAGGCGCATAAATGCAGGTCCTGTATGGGATTTTGACTGGGCATGGAAAAATATTGATGAGTGTTCTATATTCAGCAATACAGATGGTAGTGGATGGGCATATATGGTGAATGATTGTTACCCCGATGTGAATTCCCCTGGTTGGCATATCCGGCTGCTACAGGATCCGGAATTCAGGAATCAGTTAAAATGCCGGTACGAACTATTCCGGGCAACAATATTGAACACAGATACAATTCTTAACTGGGTTGATGCGAATGTACAGTACCTGTGGGAAGCTCAGTCACGCCATTATGTGCGCTGGCCAATACTCGGGCTAAACGTTGGTACACCTGTGGTAGGGGAGATACCAACCACTTTCCAGGGAGAGATTGATGGTTTTAAATACTGGATAACACAACGGCTCATCTGGCTGGATGACAATATGCCCGGAATATGTACCCATACATTTATTAGCAATTTTAATGAATCGGCAAATACAGCTTTCATTTTCCCAAATCCAGCGCGTGATATAGCTTACCTGGAACTTCCTTTTGGAAATAAAACGCTTCAAATAAGGATAACCGATTTAACCGGGCGAAATATGCCGGTACATTTTTCAAATGAAAATAATGTGTATTCGCTGGACACGCAAAGCCTTCCAGATGGAATATATTTCTGCCAGTTTATTACTAATCAGGTGGAAACAGCACAAACTTTGAAATTGATTATTGCCGGTAAATGAGTAGAAAGTAGAAAGTAAAAAGAAAGGAGCAAGGAATTTGTTTCTTATTATGGGTTCGGGATAGACTCTCCTGTTCCATCGATGCCGGTATCGAATACTGCCTTCCATCTGCAGTTGTTGTCCTTTTGCCAGATAGTGATATAGGTTCCTTTTCCGTTGCTTTTACCACTGGCCTTATCGTTTATTTCGTAAATACCGTAAGTATATCCCAAGGCTCCTTCGGGCGAAATCTTTGCTTTGAGCGGCTTCCAGCTGAGTATAAATGACGTGTCACTAAACCCGTCAAAATATCTTTTCACAGAGGCAATGCCTTCAAAAGGCATATGGTTGGAACGTAAAAGTACAGCGCTTGAATCAAGGTAAGTGAGGAAGGCATTTTTCATTCCCTTCTCAATAGACATTTTCGAAAATAGGCTATCAGTCGCTTTAAGTTCCTTAACCTGATTTTGTTGGTTTTGCTTGTTTTCGCATGCTGCTGTCATTAACAGGACAAAAACTGCAAGTGCTCCTGTGATTTTATTGACGCAATGAAATGGTTTTTTCATAACCCTTATTAGATTTTGAAATATAATTTCAGTTCTGTAAGGCTTTGAAGTACCGGAACACCGGCCTTCACCAACCTTTGCCCGCTCTGATGGCCGTTGGCGATGAGCAGGCATTGGCAGCCAAGTTCCCTGGCAATGTCAGCATCGTGTAATGTGTCGCCAATGAACCAGGTTTTGGACGCGCTCATGCTGTGTTCGTTAATAAGCGTATGCCCATTACCCGATTTTCCTGCAGCATAGTGATTATCTATTCCAACAATCTTGTCGAAATATTTTCCGATTCCTCTAGCATTAACAGAAGTAGTGAGAGCGTTGTGTTCCATTGCTGAAAGAATTACCTGCCGGTATCCTTGATTGCTGAAATAACTGAGTGTCTCTTCAGCATCCTTAAACAGTGGACAACATGGAAGTTTTGCAAAATAACGATCCATAAATTCCATAGCTACCTTTTCCCAGTTCTCCTGGTTAAAGTCAAAACCAACTTTGCGGTAATAGTCGATCACCGGGAATGTGAAAACACGCTTGTATTTGTGGCGGGACAGTTCGTCTATCTTTCGCTCTTTCAGCATGCTATTGATGGATTGCAGGCAAATTCCGACATCGTCGAGAAGGGTGCCATTCCAATCCCATATAATGGTGTTTTTTGCTGGTTTCATCAGGAATACAGCGTGTTTACTTATGCGTCCAGTTGTTCGAAACGAGAATTCTGGCTCTTAAACTCAGGGATGATTACTTTCATTTTTTTCACGAGCTCAAATTCGTCGCCGGCACTTAGGCTTGTTAGTTGATCAATTGCGTTGCATACAAAAGCAGGATCCTCATTGCTTACACGAGCAATGGTGATTAAAGGATGATATGTCGGAATGGTGTTTTCCTTGTCGTTAAGGAGTTCCTCATAAAGTTTTTCGCCAGGACGCATGCCAGTATAACTTATTTGTATATCCCTTCCTAGTTGTTGTCCGGAGAGTTTTATCATCTTTTGAGCGAGATCAACAATTTTAACGGATTTACCCATATCGAAAATGAATATTTCGCCACCCTTGCCCATTGTGACGGCTTCGAGTACCAGGCGACATGCTTCTGGGATTGTCATAAAGTAGCGTGTAACTTCCGGATGGGTAATGGTTACGGGCCCGCCATTTTCTATCTGACGGCTGAAGAGTGGTATAACTGATCCGTTTGATCCCAGAACATTGCCAAACCGAGTTGTGATAAATCTGGTTTTGCCTCCGGCATTCAGGGATTGCACATACATCTCGGCAATGCGTTTTGTAGCTCCCATCACGTTAGTAGGATTAACGGCTTTATCTGTTGAAACCATTATAAACTTACTAACATTCCACTTAACAGCGAGATCGGCAAGGATTTTTGTTCCCATAACGTTGTTTTCTACTGCTTCGCCTGGGTTTTCTTCCATTACAGGAACATGTTTGTAGGCCGCAGCATGAAACAGAATATCAGGTTTGAATTGGCCGAAGATATCTTCCATGCGGTTGCGGTTGCATACATTGGCAAGTATAAATTCAAATGTCGTGTTGTGAAAATTTTCGAGACATTCCAGTTCCAGAAGGTAAAGCGGGCTTTCGGCCTGGTCAATCATAACAATCCGTTTAACAGGAAAGCGCGCTATTTGCCGCACCAGTTCGCTACCTATTGAACCTGCGGCGCCTGTTACCATTATTGTTTTATCAGCCAGGTCGTGGCTTACGCGGGCTTCGTCAAGTTTTATTTCGTCGCGGCCAAGCAAGTCTTCAATCCTGATCTTTTTTATCTGTTTAAAACTGAGTTCGCCATTAATCCATCGCGATACCGGAGGCACATTAAGTACTTTAGTGTTGAACGAAAGGCAAGATTCAATGATTTCCTTTTTCCTTCCGGAGGCAAGATTTTGGATTGAAAGCACTACATGGGCAACGGAATTTGTTTCGAGTAACCGTTTAAGATTATCCGATGGAAATATCTCAATACCTTCCAGCCGTTTGCCGCTTTTGTGCGGATCGTCGTCTACGAAAGCGAGCACTTTGTATTTGGAGCCTGCGTCGCGGTCGATGGCGCGTTTGGCAATAAGACCTGCATCGCCGGCACCGTAGATGATCACATTTGTTTTTTGGCGCGAAGGGTTAACCAGTTCCAGCCATGCTATTTTTACCAGCATCCGGAAGGTAATCATAACAAAAATGGAAGCAAGGAATTCGATGATTATGATAGAAAAAGGGATAAAGAATGTATGGTTTATGCCGAAATAGGTAACGATATTGGTGATGGCGAACAGAAGTGATCCTGTGCCTGTTACCAGAAATATTCTAACAGCATCGCGGGTGCTGGTATAGCGGATGATGCCTGCATAGGTGCGCATGAGGATGAAACTTATAGCTCGCAATCCCAGGATATAGATCAGTACAGTGGGAAAGGACTTCATCTCATTAGGCGGTATGGCAAAGTTAAATCGCAGCAGGTATGCCAGCACTACCGAGAATACGACGATAGAGAGATCGATAGTGAAGATGAGCCAACGCGGCATATTCTGGTGAATAGAGATCATCAGGTAAGATTACTATTTGATGGGTAAAGATACGGCTTTTAGAAAAGCAGGCAAAGGTTGTGATGAAAAGCGAGAATAGCAATTGAATGGAGAAGCATTTCTATTCTTGACTTCAAGATATATCTATTCCAAAAGCTGAACAATAAGCCGGAATTATTGTTATATTTACCACTGAATTCTTGGGTTATTGCCCGATTTCGCCAATTCAATATTCTATTCATGCCACATTATTTTTCGTTAGGAACTCTTCCTCCAAAACGCCATACACAATTTGCGAAACCCAGTGGAGGGCTTTATTCTGAGCAATTGGTATCAACCGAAGGATTTTCGGATGTATATTCGCTGACCTATCATGTTTATCCACCTACAATGGTGAGCAGAATTGAGGCTCCATATTCAATGGCTCCAGAAATTGCCATCGAAAACAATATGCAGAACCGCAGTTTTCAGGGATTTAATGTGAAACCGACCGATGATTATCTCCTGAGCCGGGTGCCTGTTCTCGTTAATAGCGACATATACATTGAAGTGGCTTCCCCGAGGCTCTCAATGAAAGATTATTTCTTCAAAAATTCCGATGCGGATGAACTGATTTTCATTCATAAGGGTGAAGGGTTATTGCGCACTATGTTCGGTCAGATTGATTTCAGATATGGTGATCATGTGGTTATTCCGAGAGGCGTTACTTACCAGATAGAATTCAAAACTACCGAAAACCGCCTGCTTATCGTTCAATCTTTTTCACCATTCAGGTTTCCTGAAAAATATGTTAATAAAGTGGGGCAACTTGAAGAACACGCGCCTTTTTGCGAGCGTGATCTGCGTAAGCCAGCCAATCTTGAAACGCACGACGAAAAAGGCGACTTTAAGGTTCTGATCAAGAAAAACGACCAGATTTTCCCCTATCATTATGCCACTCATCCATTTGATGTTGTTGGATGGGACGGCTGCCAATACCCATTTGCATTTTCAATTCTCGACTTCGAGCCGATTACCGGCCGGATTCATCAACCACCACCTGTGCATCAAACTTTTGAAGCACACAATTTTGTAATGTGCGCATTCGTTCCACGTTTGTACGATTATCATCCGCTATCGATCCCTGTTCCTTACAATCACAGCAACGTTGATTCTGATGAAGTGCTTTATTATGTGGATGGAGATTTTATGAGCCGCAAACATGTTGAAAAAGGGCAAATCACATTGCATCCTATTGGCATTCCTCATGGTCCACATCCCGGTACATTGCAGAAAAGCCTTGGTGCTAAAGAAACGAAAGAGCTAGCCGTTATGATAGACACTTTCCGACCGCTCAAACTAACGCGGCAAGCTCTGGAAATAGAAGACCCTGACTATTTCCGGTCATGGTTAGATTGAGATTACAAACAAAAACCGATAATTCTTATTTATTATTTTCATGAACGGATCACCACAAGCAAAAGACGATTTTCTGCCAATCAATGGCACCGATTACGTTGAATTTTATGTTGGCAATGCCAAACAGGCTGCTTATTACTACCAGGCAGCTTTCGGTTTTCAACCCCTTGCTTATGCAGGCCTCGAAACCGGTCAAAAGGACCGCACTTCATACGTGCTTCAGCAGGACAAGATTCGGCTGATATTTACTACCTCCCTTGAGGCAGAATCACCCATCGCTGATCATGTAAAAAAACATGGCGATGGTGTTAAAGTAGTTGCTATGTGGGTTGATGATGCGCGTTATTCCTTTGAGGAAACTGTGAAGCGGGGAGCAAAATCCTATATGCAACCACATACCGAAACGGATAAACATGGCGAGGTGGTACTATCGGGAATTCACACATACGGGGATACGGTACACATATTTGTGGAACGAAAAAATTACAATGGCCCGTTTCTTCCCGGATATACCCAATGGGAACCTGAATTTCGCGCTACCGATGTCGGACTCAAATACGTTGACCATATGGTTGGCAATGTAGGCTGGGGCGAAATGAACACCTGGGTTAAGTTTTATGCTGATGTGATGGGTTTTGTGCAGTTAGTTTCCTTCGACGATAAAGACATTTCAACCGAATTTACTGCACTGATGAGTAAAGTGATGTCCAATGGAAACGGCAGGATAAAATTCCCGATTAACGAACCTGCAGAAGGAAGGAAAAAATCGCAGATAGAAGAATACATTGATTTCTATGGAGGATCAGGGGTTCAGCATGTTGCTATGGCTACTGACAATATTATTTACACTGTGACTGAACTTAAGCGCAGAGGCGTTGAGTTTCTTTTTGTTCCGGACAGCTACTACGAAGATGTGCTGAAACGTGTTGGCTCAATTGAAGAAGAACTAAAGGAATTACAAGCACTGAACATCCTGATAGATCGTGATGACGAAGGCTACCTGCTGCAAATCTTCACGAAACCCGTAGAGGACAGGCCTACAGTGTTCTATGAAATCATACAGCGCAAAGGAGCAAAATCATTTGGGAAAGGTAATTTTAAAGCACTTTTCGAATCCATCGAACGCGAGCAGGAGCGCAGGGGAACACTCTGAAATGACACTAACAGAAAATTATTCTCATAACAAACTGTCCTGGCTCGATATTCCGGAAGGTTCTGATTTCCCATTACAGAATTTTCCATTTGGTATTTTTTCCACATCAGGAACCGAACCACGGGCTTGCACCCGCCTGGGCGATTTTATTATTGACCTGGATGCACTGGCATGGATAGGCTACTTCGATGGCTGTGGAATAAATGACTATTCAGTTTTTTCGCAACCTGTATTAAACGATTTCATTGCGCTGGGCAAACCAACCTGGAAAGCAACAAGGAAACGACTTATTGAATTATTCAGCATTGGAGACAGCAATCTTTCTGCCAATATAGGACATAAGGTTAGGGTCTTGGTTCCACTTCCAAAAGCTACACTTCATCTGCCGCTGCGGATAGGTGATTATACTGATTTTTATTCAAGCATAGAACATGCCACCAATGTTGGCATGATGTTTCGCGACCCGGCAAATGCGCTTTTACCCAATTGGAGACATCTTCCTGTTGGATATCATGGCCGCTCCTCATCCATCGTAATTTCCGGCTCACCGGTGCTTCGACCAAAAGGGCAGATAAAACCTGCTGATGCTAATGTTCCTGTTTTTTCTCCGACACAACAGCTGGATTTCGAACTGGAAACGGCATTTGTAATAGGAAGGAACACTCAAATGGGGAACAGTATCCCGGTAAATAAAGCCGAGGATTATATCTTTGGGATGCTTTTGTTTAATGATCTTTCTGCCCGGGATATCCAAAGTTGGGAATATGTGCCGCTAGGCCCGTTCCTTTCCAAGAACTTCGCTTCGGCAATTTCTCCATGGATAGTAACGATGGATGCACTGGAACCTTTCCGTATAAAAGGCCCTGCACAGGAACCTGAAGTGATGCCATACCTGGCTTCCGAAGGTGCCCGTAATTTCGACATACAGCTTGAAGTACTCATTGAGCCACCAAACCAGCAAGCTGTGAGTGTTTGCAAGTCAAATTTTAAATATTTATACTGGAATATGAGCCAGCAACTGGCGCATCATACCGTTAACGGATGTAACGTAAGAATTGGCGATCTGTGCGGATCTGGAACCATCAGCGGGCCTGACTCCGGTTCGTTGGGCTCCATGCTCGAGATAACATGGAAAGGCACCAAACCTATTCCGATGCCGGATGGAAGTGAGCGCAGATTCATTAACGATGGCGACACGGTAATTATGCGTGGTTTCTGCCAAAAAGCAGGGCTGCATATAGGATTTGGCGAGGTACGCACAACCATTATACCTTCTATTCAGACATCCCCTATAATTTAAACCCCTTTTGTGCAAAGGATTGGCAAATTATTTAACCTATTATGCAAACAATTGATCCTGATCAAATCCCGTCACTGCAACTTCACCGGTTGCTGCTGGGTGCAATAGCGCCCAGGCCAATAGCCTTTGCCAGCACTATCGACAAGGAGGGAAATCCTAATCTTTCTCCATTCAGTTGTTTTAATGTTTTTGGCGTAAATCCCACAACACTTATTTTTTCGCCATCCAGACGCGGAAGAGACAATACTGTAAAAGATACTTATCTTAATGTTAAAGAAGTACCCGAAGTTGTGATCAACGTTGTAACATTCAATATGGTACACCAAGCAAGCCTTGCAAGCACTGAATATCCGCGAGGAACCAATGAGTTTATCAAATCCGGATTCACACAGGTGCCTTCTGAAAAAATAAGGCCATTCCGTGTAAAAGAATCACCTGTTCAGATTGAATGTAAAGTGCGTCAGGTAATTGAAACCGGCTCAGGAGGAGGTTCTGCTAACCTTATTTTTTGTGAAGTATTGCTGGTTCACATTAACAAAGATGTATTTGACGAATACGGATTGATTGACCCTGATAAGATAAACCTTGTTGGAAGAATGGGAGGGGATTATTATGTGAAAGCTTCCGGAAAGGCCGTATTTACAGTACCCAAACCCAATGAAAAAATGAGTATGGGGATTGATGCACTTCCGGAACAGGTTAGAATGAGCGATGTTTTAACAGGAAATGAACTTTCCAGGTTGGGGAGTCTTGAAAATTTTCCTTCTGCTGTTGAAATAGCCGCTAAATCAAAATCAGATATTGTTCAGCAAATGCACATCAAATATGCCGGAGATCCGGAGATGCTCATTGAAAATATACATCTTCTGGCCAGATATTTGATCGCCAAAGGGGAAATTAATGAAGCAATATTACTATTACTTACTATTTAATAAAATGGAAAAGTCAGGATCAACCAGATCAATTCCATCATTGATAAGCTTCAGAAAATCAGGGGTGCTTTCTGAAATAAGGTATAGCCTGCTCTTCACTACTGCTGCGGACTCCTTTTGGTTATTTAATACCAGGAATTCGTAGATCTCGAGTACAAGCAACCATTCGTCAGGATAATTATTTATTAATTCATTCCACAATTTCTCAATTTCAGGAAGGTTAAAAGTTTTTTCACGAACTATCGCCATTTCCTGATATAGCTCATGTAGCTTTAAGGCTTTTGAAGTATGACGGATTTTATGTGTTTTTTCAACAGGAACCGGGTAGCTAAGGCCAAAAGCAGCTGCATCAGAAGGGCCCGAAAATACTGAGACGATTTTCTCCCCAACAGCCATATCATACAAGCCCCATGCAGGTGAGAAAAGAACATGATCACGTAATGTGACCATGCATTGATCAAATGTCATGAGAATAAGTTTGCCTTGTTTGCGGATGATCGATTTTAAAAGACCAACTACACGCACACCTGACTCATATTCAAGAACAACGCTCTGCCCGATAACAATTCCTGAATTTGCCAGGTCGCTATCGGATTGAAATTCCAATGGTTTGGCATGGCCCATCAATTTCCCAACTGGTGAACCAAAGCCATCCCTGTGATAATCCTTATCATGACCGGGCAACATCCTTCCTTCATAACAAAGCATGGTTGGCCCGGCAGTCCTGATATATTCTACGTCACAATCTCCCGAA
The DNA here is from genome assembly GCA_964511085.1 of uncultured Lentimicrobiaceae bacterium. Classification (GTDB taxonomy): domain Bacteria; phylum Bacteroidota; class Bacteroidia; order Bacteroidales; family DASVHX01; genus DASVHX01. The sequence goes on along the minus strand of CAZEDO010000010.1, from coordinate 35,449 downwards.
ATAACCTGGCTGAAGATACCGCAGACTTCCAGCCCTGAATTATAACCTGCTGTAGCAACTGCTTCAGAATCGACAGCTTTTATCATTCCTGAAACGCCGCCAGTTTTAAGAGCCATTCCGGCGGCGAACTCTTCCAGTACATCCGTTAAACTATCAAAATCGGGTGTTACAAAAAGTTGTGGCTGTTGTGAAGTGATATCAAAATTATACTTAACAGCATCAAGTGAATACGGCAATTTTCGCACATGCGGCTGCAGGCAGTTGTAACTTTCGCCAATAGAAGACAGGAGGCCTGCTCCATAAATCTTTGGTTTGCCTAACTCTCCCACAAGGCCATATTCCACTGTCCACCAATGTAAATTACGGAGTTGTGCCATTTCTGAGGGTTCATTCTGCATCTGCTCCAATCCGTAAAGAGTTTGCTCCGCTTTCTTTATGCCGATAGCAGGAGTGTACGGGTCAGCTTTTAAAATTGAAAGATGGCGGATTGCTTCGTAAATCTGGTAATCGCTTTTTGAAGAGAATGCTTTTGATCCGTAATATCCAAATAGTTTAAGGTAGGCAGCATATTCCCCATCAGCAATGATAGGTGCATGCCCTGCTGCTTCGTGGATTATGTCAGGAGCCGGTGTATAAAGTATCTGATTTACCGGACGAATATCAGCAGCAATTACCAATACATTATAAGCTTGAAACTCCATGAATGCCGAAGGTGGAATAAAACCATCAACTGAAACTGCAGCCCATCCTATTTCGCTCAATATCCTGTTCATACCATACATCTGAGGTATAGTATCAACGCTGATGCCAGTGCGTTTAAGTCCTTCCAGATAGGAGTGATGCGCTACACCAGCTAAATGTTTAATGTTCTGACGCATTACATAGCGCCACACAGCATGATCCTGAGCAGTATAAGCACTATATGGCTGATCTATTACAAGGTTCAGCAGGTGCTTAGGGAGTTTATCAAGTACTTGGTTCGTTTCCATCAGAACAACCGTTTGTCTTTAAAACAAACTGCCTTGAATGAAGTTCATATCAACAGAAGAAATATCAGAAAAAAAGTCAAAATTATATTTAGAAGTAAATGAATGGATGCGTCAACGTCTATTATTGTTCACATATAGATCCTAAAAGCTTCTTTATCGGACCAGATACACACCAAGGTTGTAACTGATAGTATTGGAACTTTTTATACTTCCGGTATTTATGTTGAAGGATTTATTCCGCAAATAGAACAAAGTCTCTTACATGCTGAGATAGCGGTTTCATAAGCAATTTATTTTGTTCTCACTTTGCCATGGCGCTTAACTTTTATCTAGTTGTATGGTTCATTACTGCGTTATAACCAAAAACCAGAATACCTATTTGTACTCCGCCAGGATATCCTTCACGCCATCGGGTGCCACACGCCCATAAACCTTTTCGCCAATCAATACTACAGGTGCTAATCCACAGGCTCCAACGCAACGCAGGCAGCTTAAGGAGAATTTACCATCAGTAGTAGTTTCGCCAACCTGGATTTTCAGCGCACGTTTGAATTCGTCCAGTACCTTTTCAGCGCCGCGAACATAACAAGCTGTTCCCAGACAGATGGAAATGGGGTGCTCGCCTCGTGGTATCATGGTGAAGAATGAATAGAACGATACCACACCGTACACATGCGCCACCGAGCAGCTAAGCTCTTTAGCCACTACTTCCTGCACTTCTGCAGGCAAATAGCCGAAAACGCTTTGTACTTTATGCAGCACGTTAATTAACTCGCCTTTTTCGTTGTTGAACGATTTACAAATTGCTTTTAACTCTGCGAGCTTACTTTCGTTTAATTTTATGTTTGCCATTTTTTTTACCTCCTGATAATTTTGTGTTTGGAATTTTGATTTATACCTATTCTTCGATAACGGTGGGTTTGCTTTTATCAAAGTAATGGGTATGCAGAAGGTGATGCGATTTCTCGCTCAGGGGTTTGCCAAGGAATTCTTCATACAATTTAATGATGAAAGGATTTTCGTGCGATTTGCGGATTACTTTGCCGCAATCCTCGCGGTAGAGAGCAAGCTGACGTGCTTTAATAATTGAGCCATCACCATGGTGCAAAGGTTGTCCGCCACCACCGATACAACCACCAGGACAAGCCATAATCTCAATGGCATGGAATTCGGATTTGCCGTCGCGGATGTCTTCCAGCAACTTGCGTGCATTACCTAATCCGTGGGCAATACCTATTTTTATTGGTAGTCCGCTGAAATCAATGGTCGCCTGCCTGATACTTTCCATACCGCGTAATTCCAAAAATTCAACTTTTTCAAGTTTTTTTTCAGTAAACACCTCGTAAGCGGTGCGGCAAGCAGCTTCAATTACACCACCGGTTGTGCCAAAGATGATGGCTGCACCAGTTGATTCGCCAAGCGGATTGTCGAAATTCTCGTTTGGAAGTGTGTTGAAATCGATGTTCGATTGCTTGATGAGGTGAGCAAGTTCACGTGTAGAGATTGAGAAATCTACATCGGGATTACCACCCACTTTAAACTCGTCGCGGGCACATTCGTATTTTTTTGCAAGGCATGGCATAACGGAAACCACAACCATGTTCTCGCGTTTCACGCCAATTTTGTCAGCAAAATAAGTTTTGGCGATAGGCCCGAACATTTGTTGTGGAGAGCGGGCAGTGGAAGGGATGTCTATCATTTCGGGGAACTGGTGTTCGAAGAAATTAACCCATCCAGGGCAGCATGAAGTAAGAATAGGAAGTTTTACCGCCTTGTCACCATTCAGATGGCGGGTAAGCCTGTCCAGAAGTTCAGTGCCTTCTTCCATAATGGTAAGGTCGGCGGCAAAATCGGTATCAAATACATAATTGAATCCCAGCTGACGCAGGGCTGCAGCCATTTTTCCGGTAACAATGGTGCCCGGCGCATTCCCAAACTCTTCGCCAAGAGCTACACGAACTGCTGGTGCAGTTTGAACAACCACAGTCTTGGCAGGATCGGCCAGAGCCCGGATAACGGCATTCGTGTGGTCAACTTCAGTTAGCGCACCTGTTGGGCATACTGCCACACACTGTCCACAGTATGTGCAAGTTGAATGATCCAGGTTCATCTCAAAGGCAGGCGCAACCACGGCCATAAAACCACGGTTGACGGTGGAGAGTGTTCCTACTGTCTGAACATCATTGCACATCATTTCGCAACGGCGGCACATGATACATTTGTCGATATCACGGATGATTGCCGGGGAAGTATCTTCACGGTATTTTGATTGTTCTCCTTCATAATGAATCTTCCGTACGCCCATATCCTGGGCTAAAGTCTGAAGTTCGCAACTTCCAGATTTTGGGCAAATGAGACAATCCGTTGGGTGGTCGCTCAGGATAAGTTCGAGCACAGTTTTGCGGGCATTGAGTACACGGATATTGTGCGTATTCACTACCATGCCGGGCATACATTCAGTTGCACAAGCAGGGGCAAGGTTGCGCCTCCCTTCAACTTCTACAACACAGATTCGGCAGCCCGCAGGTTTGTTCTCAATATTCAGGTCTTCAAGATGCAGGTAGCACAGAGTAGGTATATTTATGCCGACGGATTTAGCCGCTTTCAGAATCGTAGTTCCTTGTTCTACATCAACATTTTTATTGTCGATGGTAAGTTTGATGAGTTCCATTTTCGTTAGTCCTCCTGATTAATTAATAAAAACAGCATTGAATTTGCATTTTTCCAGGCAGGCACCACACTTGATACAAACTGCCTGATCGATAAGGTGAAGTCCTTTACGCTCTCCGGCAATGGCGTTCACAGGGCAGTTTCGTGCGCAGGCAGTACAGCCTACACAGTTTTCAGCATCGATGTTATACTTTAACAATGCCTTACATTGGTTGGATGGACATTTATGATCCACAATATGAGCGAGATATTCATCGTAGAAGTTATCCATGGTGGATAATACAGGGTTCGGCGATGTCTGGCCTAATCCGCACAGCGAAGTATCTTTGATTACCTGGCTGAGGTTGCGGAGTTTGTCAAGATCTTCCATCGTTCCGTTGCCTTTGGTAATTTTTTCGAGAATTTCGTTTAGACGCTTGTTCCCGATTCGGCATGGTGAGCATTTTCCGCAGGACTCTTCAACAGTGAAATCCAGATAGAATTTTGCGATAGAAACCATACAGTCGTCCTCATCCATCACGATCATTCCACCCGATCCCATCATTGATCCGCTGGCCAGCAGATTGTCGTAATCAATAGGAGTGTCAAGATGCCTGTTTGTAAGGCAACCACCTGAAGGACCGCCAGTCTGAACAGCTTTAAATTTTTTCCCGTCTTTTATTCCGCCCCCGATTTCGAAAATGATTTCGCGCAGTGTGGTTCCCATCGGAACTTCGATAAGTCCGACATTATTGATTTTGCCTGCCAAAGCAAAAACCTTGGTTCCTTTGGATTTTTCAGTTCCTATGCTGGCAAACCATTCGCACCCTTTGTGGATGATAACAGGGATATTGGCAAAAGTTTCCACATTGTTCACGTTGGTAGGTTTGCCAAGGTATCCTGAAACAGATGGGAACGGAGGTTTCATGGTAGGTTCGCCACGCAGCCCTTCCATGGAATGGATAAGTGCCGTTTCTTCGCCGCACACAAAAGCCCCGGCGCCATAACGCAATTCGATATCGAAACTGAATCCGGTTCCAAGGATGTCATCACCCAATAAACCATATTCACGTGCTTGAGCAATTGCAGTCTTCAGGCGTTCGATAGCCAGTGGGTATTCTGCGCGGATGTAAACCAGTCCTTTGGTTGCATCAATGCAGTATCCGCATATTGCCATTGCTTCAATTACCGAATGTGGATCACCTTCCAGGATCGACCTGTCCATAAATGCACCGGGGTCACCTTCGTCAGCATTACAAACAACGTATTTTTGATCAGCTTGTGATTTGCGGGTTATCTCCCACTTAAGCCCGGTAGGGAATCCTCCGCCACCGCGGCCGCGTAGACCCGACTTCTTGATTTCATCAATAACCTGGTCGGGTGTCCGCTCGAGCAAACATTTTGCTATAGCTTCGTAGCCGTCGCGGGCAATGTATTCTTCAATGTTTTCAGGATTAATAAAACCGCAGTTCCTCAATGCAATCCTGATCTGTTTTTTGTAGAAACCCATGTGTTTGGAGTCACTTATATGTTCCTTGTTTTCAGGATCAATATAAAGTAAGCGGGTAACTTTGCGTCCTTTAATAATATGCTCATCAATGATTTCTACTGCATCATTGGCTTTTACCTTGGTATAAAAAGTGTTGTCGGGGATTACCTTAACAATAGGCCCCTTTTCGCAGAAACCAAAGCAACCGGTCATTACAACTTGTACCTCTGTTTCCAGCCCTCTCTCAGCCAGAGTAGCTTTGAGATTGGCTAAAATTGCTTCGCTCTCCGATGCCCGGCAGCAAGTGCCACCGCATACGAGCAAATGTTTTTTGAAATTTGCCATGCTTATTTCTCCTTATTATTTGTTGTCAATTGTTTCGTAGTTCACCGGAATAATACCATCAACCAGTTCACCGTTTTTAATATATTTTTCGATAATATGGTCTGCTCGCTTAAGATCTACATAACCGTAAACGATAGGATCTTTACCGGGAATTGTAATTTCCAATGTTGGTTCTGCATAGCAATATCCCATGCAGCCGGTTTGTGTTACAACTGCTTCAATGTTACGTTTGTCAAGTTCGTTGATGAAGTAATCCATCACATCCTTTGCACCTGATGCAATTCCGCACGTGGCCATGGCAATTTTAATTTGAATGAGGCTTGAAGGATTTGCGGCTATTTCTCTCAGGCTCATTTTGGCACGCAGATCATCTTTGATTTTTCGCAAATCTGCTATTGATTTTACTTTAGTCATATTTGTTGTGTTTAATATTTTATCTCAAAAATTCTGTATTTTATTTTCAATAAGCTTCTGAATCATTTCTAAAGTATAATTCAGAGTTAAATAATCGGTTGTTACTTTTAAAAATAATAGAATCGCTTATTCGGTTTAAAATGAATTCAAACAAGGTGTCGCTTTCCTTCTTTCCTGAAACTAAATTAATTCCTATTAGTTGAGAGATTTCAGAAAGTTTCAATTTTGTCCTCCTTTATATTGATGTTATTATGCAGAATATCAATATGATGTTATTAAAAATGATTATCAGTCAGAGTTTGCAAAATTAGTATTAAAAAATTAGAAACAACAAATATTGTTAATAAATTCACAATGTTAATATAATAACAGTAAATTTATAGTCATTCTAAATAGCAGTATTACTAACATGCTGATAATGAATTTTAAAGATTTTATAAGTCATCACTTCTAAATGAAAAAAGCGGCAATAGCCGCTCCTTTTTTGGACTGTTTATTAGTTAGTAACGTTTACGTGCCTTATAATGAGTGTGAAGTAACTCATGGGATTTGTGTCCGAGAGGTTCTCCCAGAAACTCTTTATATACTTCCGCAACTTCAGGATTCTCATGTGATTTACGGATCGGCATATTCATATCTTCTTCATAAATGGCATCAGCGCGCTTTTTTCTGATCTCAGGTGAAGTTGGGATAGGTTGACCACCTCCTCCAATACATCCACCCGGGCATCCCATGATTTCAATAAAGTGATAATTTGACTGCCCGCTTTCAACAAGTTTCATGAGTTTTTTAGCATTGGCAAGCCCATGCGCAACGGCAACATTCAATTCAACACCTTCCAGGAAGTCCCATTCGGGTTTCACATTCTTGATCTTTACAGTTGCTTCTTTCACACCTTCCATACCCCTGACAGGTTTGATGTTTAGGTTTGTGAATGGGACTTCGCGACCTGTAATAATCTCATGGGCAGTTCTAAGAGCAGCTTCCATTACTCCGCCGGTTGCACCAAAAATTACTGCTGCACCGGTAGATTCTCCAAGGATGCTATCGTACTTTTCATCTTCAAGTTTTTCGAAATCGATACCAGCTTGCTTTATCATCATCGCAAGTTCGCGGGTTGTAAGCACATAGTCAACATCTTTGTAGCCACTATCACGCATTTCAGACCGGTTGCATTCGAACTTCTTTGCTGTGCAAGGCATGATGGAAACTACAATCATATTTTCAGCCTTTATGTTAATTTTGTCGGCATAGTAAGTCTTTGCCAAAGAACCGAACATTTGCTGTGGTGATTTGCATGACGAAAGATTGTCAAGCAATCCTGGAAACATGTGTTCCTGGAACTTGATCCATCCTGGTGAACAGGATGTCATCATTGGCAGTACAACTTTTTCATCTTTGTCAACCAATGCTTTTTTAAGGCGCGTGAGCAACTCTGTACCTTCTTCTAGGATAGTAAGGTCGGCAGTAAAATCAGTATCCAATACTTTATTGAATCCGACTTTCTTCAGTGCAGATACCATTTTGCCAGTTACACTGTGTCCAACTTCAATTCCTAAATCTTCGCCCAGAGCAACTCGTGTAGCCGGAGCAGTTTGAACAACAACAAATTTGGCTGGGTTATAAATAGCGTTCCAAACTTCTTCGATATAGTTACGTTCGGTGAGTGCTCCTGTAGGACAACGGTTTATACATTGACCACAATTTGTACAAACAACTTCATTCATCGGCTTGTTCATGAAAGTCGATATCGACTGATGATCACCTTTATTAACAACAGCTAATGCGCTCACAGCTTGCAATTCGTCGCATGTACGTACACAACGTTGGCAGCGGATGCATTTGCTGTTATCTTTAACGATGGAAGGGGATGAAATATCCTGGATTTTATCCTTTGCCTTAACGAGATCGAGAAAGACGTGATCGCCGATACGGTATTCACTTGCGAGATCCTGGAGTTCGCAATGCCCGTTCTTGAAACATTTTGTGCAGTCAGCGTTGTGTTCGGATAGCAAAAGTTCTACAACATGTTTGCGGGCAATCCTTACTTTTTCGCTATTCGTCATTACTTCCATGCCTTCTGAAACCGGAGTGGCACATGATGCCGCAAGCAGTTTTGCACCTTTGACTTCTACTACGCAAACGCGGCAGTTACCAGCTACACTTAAGTCGGGATGATTACATAATGTTGGTATTCTGAAATTCAGCCTTTTTGCTGCATCAAGAATTGATGTGCCTTCTTCCACTGAAACAGGGATATTATTAACTTTAAGATTGACCATATATTTGCCCATGATGAGTACCTCCTTATATTTGATTAGTTTTAGTATATAATTTCTTCCCTGAAATTATCAATGATGGAATTGAATGGATTACCAACAGATTGACCAAGGCCGCATTTGGCAGCGATTTTCATTGTTGCTGCTAATTTCTTGAGATCTTCCAGATAAGAAGGCGGTTTTTCACCTTTCTTAACAGCTTCTATTCCTTTCAATAACTGCTGGCAACCAACACGGCAGGGTGTGCATTGCCCGCAAGATTCCTCGGTAAAAAATTCCAGGTAATCATGTAGCACATTATACATTGATCTCGTGGAATTAAAAATCATCATTGAACCTCCGGTAGGGATGCCTTCAAAGCCGATAATTGTATCGTTGAACTTTTTGCGGGGAACACAATGTCCGGATGCACCACCAACTTGAATTGCTTTTGTATCTCCATCTCCAAATTCATTAACGAATTCGTGCAGAGGCATTCCAAGCTCAAGTTCATAAATGCCGGAAATTGGCGTGTCGCCTGATACTGAGAATACTTTGGATCCTCTGGAGTCGGATGTGCCAAGTCCTTTGAATCCTGCAGGGCCCATCCTGCAAATCATTGTTGTGTAAACAAGTGTCTCAACATTATTAATAACAGTAGGCTTGCCATTATAACCTGCAACAGTAGGGTAGGGAGGCTTGTTGCGGGGTTCGCCACGTTTGCCTTCCATTGATTCAAAAAGTGCGCTTTCTTCGCCGCATACATAGGCGCCACTTCCTGATTTTATATAAATTACAAAATCAATTTTCCGTTCTTTCATCTGTTTGTTGAACAGATCCAACTTCTTATTCAAATTCTTCAATAGGAAATTATATTCGCCACGCAGATATATATATCCTTCATTAGCTTTGGAAACATAGCCGCAAATGGCCATTCCAGCGAAGATTTTTTCAGGGACCCTATCAATGATTTCGCGATCTTTAAAAGTTCCTGGTTCGCCTTCATCTGCGTTACAGATTACATATTTAACATCGCTATCCTCATTTCTGGCAAATTTCCACTTCAATCCTGTCGGGAAGCCGGCGCCTCCCCTTCCCTTAAGCCCGGAATCAATAAGATCAAGGATAATGTCATCAGGGTGGCGTTTGAGCGTTTTTTCGAGAACGTCAATCGGAGTGATCTTTTCGTCCCACTCGAAAATGATATCAACTTTTTTTAAAGGTTTATTTTCCATTTGTGTATTTGTTTGGAGCGTTTCGGCTAGTTTCAGATATTCGAATTTTTAGCATATTCTTCAATCACTTCCAGTGCTTTTTGGGTAGTGAGTTCCGGGTAAATTTCATCATTTACAAGCATTACCGGACCTTTATGGCACCAGCCAAGGCAATTGGCTGTTAGCAAAGTGAACTTGTTATCATGCGTTGTTTCACCTACTTTGACTTTAAGCGTGTTGCAGATCGCCAGAATAATCTCATCCTTGCCTTTCATGTGGCATGTGATAGTTTTGCACACCCTGATGATGTTTTTACCTCTTGGAACAGTGTCCAGAAATGTGTAAAATGACGCAGTGCCATAGACATCTGCAGCAGAAAGATCAAGTTCACGGGCGACATGGATCATTGCATCCTCCGAAAGAAACCGCTCGGAAGCCACCACAGCCTGTAATACAGGCATAAGGCTGTTACGTGATTTTCCGTGCTTTTCAACGAGTTCTTTTACTAATGTTTCTGTAGTTGACATAAAAAAGCCTCCTGTTTTAGTTATAAGATATTTTTAATTAATAGGTTATATGTAGTATTGTTAATATATTCACAATTCAACGCTCAAAATTATAAATTCCATTGTGATTATGTTAACAGTTGATGCGATTTTTTGATTTTTTAAGCTATTTAAATCGTTTCTAAACGTAATAGCCTGAATATAAGACGAAAGTTACAATTTAGAAATTAAACTTGCTCTTTGTTTCCTACTTTTGCGAAATTAAAATCAATACTTTGTATGTATAGGTATTTTATAAGATTAGCGTTTGTTGGCTCAAACTATCACGGATGGCAGGCTCAGAATAACGCATTTACCGTGCAACAGCAGCTAACAGAAGCAATTGGAATTATTACAGGCAGTGATATTCAGTTAACAGGATGTGGAAGAACAGATGCTGGTGTACATGCTAAGGACTTTTATGCTCATTTTGACTACAACAGATGTTTTTCTAGGGACGAAAGAGAAAAATTGCTTTTTAGGTTGAATAGTTTTCTTCCTTATGATATGGTAATCAAAGATATTTATCCCGTTAGACCTGATGCCCATGCTAGATTCAGTGCTATATTCCGGACATATGAATATAAAATATGTAGGATAAAGAATCCGTTCAGTTATGGGTTCGCCTATAATCTGAATGTGCATCTTGATGTAGATATAATGAATAAAGGTGCTGAGTTACTGATGACATGCAAGGATTTTTCGAGTTTCGCCAAAACAAATTCTCAGGTGAAGACCAATATTTGCAATTTGCAATTTGCCAGATGGGATGGAAATGAAGAGCTATTAACCTTTACTGTTACTGCGAACCGGTTTTTGCGAAACATGGTGCGGGCTATGGTAGGAACACTTCTTGATCTTGGGAAAGGGACAATAGATATTGCAATGCTACAAGATATTGTTGCTACAAGAAGCCGGTCTTCTGCAGGATACTCAGTTCCAGCCTGTGGGTTGTTCTTAACAGAGGTGATATACCCATCTGAGATATTTCCTGGAGCAGATAATGAGGATTAGGTAAAATCTTCCTCTGTATTTCAGGAGTCGCAGATCAATTTGTGTTTTTCCTGACGCTACTCAAAGATTTAGTTAAAAATAAACAAATGCTTTAGTTTGTTGTTAAGCCAATATCAAAATCTGCTGCTGATGAAACTATTTTATTTAGCAATAACAGTAGGAATAGCTATCACAACTTCGGCCTGCGCACAGAAACAAATGCGAATGGGAAATAATGAAATTTCAAAAACTATGAATATACCTTCCCGGAAAGTGATTAATACGGATGAAGAATGGAAAAAACTACTTTCCCCAACCCAATATTCGATACTTCGCGAAAAAGGCACTGAACGACCATTTACGGGGATTTATGAGAATAATTTAGAAGAAGGAACATATTATTGTGCAGGCTGTAACAATGTTCTGTTCAGCTCAAAAACAAAATTTGATGCAGGATGCGGATGGCCAAGTTTTTATGCGCCATTAATTGAGAACAATATAAATATCAAGATTGACAATAGCCATGGAATGGTAAGGTCTGAAGTGCTATGTGAACATTGTGGCGGACATCTGGGACATGTTTTTAACGATGGTCCGGAACCAACAGGTAAACGTTATTGTATAAATTCAGGAGCACTGATCTTTAAGCCAGGGAGCGAATCTGCACCGAAGGACAAATAGTTAGATCGATATTCAAATTTTTCTTAAAAACAAATAAAGGTTCTTTCCTTGGGCTTAATATTATTGACCTTTAGAATGGAACTCTACCAACCCATCAATAGGGGTTTTCATTATCCGGCCAACCTGAATGCCGAGGTTTTTAGCAACATCCTTCAGCTGAGATTGATAGAGAAAAGCAATCGACCCAACGCAACTTGCCTGAAAATCAGTATAGTTAGGATAACGCAGAACAAAGTATTTTAAAAATTCAGCAAAATTGGAGCGTATTAATTTGTTAATGAAAGGATGTTTCTGATGTTCTAAAATAAATTCACTAAAGGAGGCGAGAAATCTGCTGGGTTGGCCTTTATTATAAATCGAATCCAGAATATTTTCAAGAGATAACGGGTATTTTGCATTGAACGCATCATTTATTTCTGAAGGTAATTCGTTGTGTAGGTAGGCCGTCAGAAGCATTTTCCCAAGGTAGGCACCAGAACCTTCATCACCAAAAAAATAACCCAGAGAAGGCATGTTTTCAATTATATCAGCGCCATCATAAACACAGGAATTGGAACCTGTGCCAAGAATGCAGGCAATTCCAGGATTATCTCCACACAATGCACGGGCGGCGCCAAGCAGGTCGTGATAGACGAAAATTTCAGCTCTGTCAAAAAAAGTCTCCAGAGCATTTGCAACAATTTGATTTTTAGAACTGGTGGAACAACCTGCACCGTAATAAAAAACTTGTTTTATCTGACGGCTGTCGAAAAATGGATCCAGTTCCTTCCAAAGTATTTCTTCAATTTCAACCGTGGTTGATAGGTATGGATTAAATCCAACCGTTTGAACAGAAACAATTTCGTTTTGTGGCGAAATTATCCTCCAGTCGGTCTTGGTGGATCCTCCGTCGGCAATTAGAATCATCAGGATATCAGTTTATTCAAATGTTGTGGCTTTAATGGTCTCACTTAGTCTTTATCGGGGAATTATCACCAACTTAACATAGGAATTAAAATCAGCCGCACTTAAATGAAGAAAATAAATTCCAGGGGTAACATTGAGATTTCCAAAAGAGGATAAGTCGAAGTTTAGCTCTTTAATTCCTGATGACAAGTTTTTATCAGATAATAAGGCGATTTGATTTCCATTCAGGTCAGCCAGATCAATCCTGATTTTTTTCGGAGTTTCCAATGAGAAGGCTATAGAGAACTTACCAGTCGATGGATTTGGATAAACAACAACTTTATTTGAATTAGCTGATAGTAATGGATTTGAGATGCTCATGCCGATATCGGGTTTATCCAATCTGAAATCAGTATAAAGATGATATTCTCCAAGGCCAAGCGCTATAGGCGCATTTATCTGTGTCACATTTATTGAGTCGCCTGAGAAATAGTCGTACCAATACCCGGTGTGCGTGAAAGCCGGGTCAATACTTGATGGCTGAACATCGAAGTTCCCGATTATTGATGCCGATTTGCCATTTGCTGTAAGATTTATGCGTTTCGATGCTCCGGCAAGGGAAGTTGAAAAGGTAGTTGTTTCGAAGATGTCCTGATTTTTCTTCAAATCGATAAGCGAAGAATAGAATTTGTTGAGGTAGTGTCTTTGCCAATGATCGAGATAATCCCATCGGATTGGTTTTTCGCCAACGCGTCCATTATAGTCAATGGAATAATCGTAGCCAAGTTCACCAAATTGCCAAACCATTTTTGGCCCCGGGATTGTAAAAAAGAATAATGCAGCAAGTTCCTGACGTTGCAATGCTGTTATAGTATCTTTCAGATTATATGCACCATTTACTTTTCCAAAGGTTATGTTTTTAAACATGAGACGTTCTTGGTCATGGCTTTCCATGTAGGAGACAAGGTTTGGCTCATTCCAACCGCGGTTTGTATAAGATGCCCATGATAAATCCCACCCTGGCGAATATCCCATAGTAGCTTCATTGTAATTATAGTTTGAGTTGCCCCAAAGCATGAGGCCATAGTTTGAAAGAACAGTTTCTTCATCGTTATTGGCAAAATGCTCAAGTATTATGTAGGCGTCTGGTTTCACTTGATGTATTGAATCGGCAATACGTTTCCAGATTGCAACGCGGGAAGCATCATACTGTCCCCAGGCATCAGTATTACCTAGTGTATTAGTTTGGGTGAAACCTTTGGAAAGATCAAAACGGAAACCATCAATATGGTATTCAGTAAGCCAATATTTCAACACATCATCAACAAACAGTCGTGTAGCTAATGATACATGATTGAAATCGAAACCGACATTATAATCATGTTTCGCGACAGTGTTAAACCATGGATTATTCCCGGAAGGCCTGTTATTGGCAGCATCCCAATAGAGCATCACCATGGGTGAGGTACCGAAAGAGTGATTAAGAACCATATCCTGGATTACTGCAATTCCCTTTGCATGGCAAGCGTCAACAAATTGCTTTAAGGCTGTTTTTGTGCCATAGTATTTATCGGGTGCAAAATAGTAGTTTGGATTATAGCCCCAACTCGAATTACCTTCAAATTCACTAAAAGGCATAAGTTCGATGGCGTTAATTCCCAGTTTTTGCAAATATCCAAGGGTATCGATCAGAGTTTGGTAATTGTGTGTGGAAACAAAATCTCTGAGGAGCAATTCATAAATAACAAGGTCAGTTTTTAAAGGTGGAATGAAATTCTCTACCTGCCAATTATATGTAGATTGAGCTGTTTGTAAAACAGTAGCAATACCGGATGTTTTTCCACCAGGATAACTAATAAGGTTTGGGTAGGCAGCAGCCGGAATATACTTATCATTCCAGGGATCACTTACTTTATCAGCATAAGGGTCTCCAATCCGGATTTGGCCGTCAATTTCATATTGATAAATGTATTCCTTACCGGGAATTAGATGTTCCAGTTTTAACCAATAGCGCGACATGTCAGATGCATAAAACATATACCCGGGCGAATCGTATTGCCAGTTGTTAAAATCGCCAAGGACAAATACATATTGTTTGAATGGGGCATAAAGGCAAAGAATAGCTGTTGAGTCATCGAGATAATTTATACCATCATGCGTGCCGGCTGGCAATTGAGCCAGTATAGCTGGCTTTCTTACAAAATAGTAGAATGAATCGGCTACAGCGCCGGTGTCATTGGTGGCAATTGCTTTAACCCAGTGTTTACCATATGCCATGGCAGTAATTGTGTCAGTAAGCAAGTTGCCAACAGTATTCTTAATTTCTAACCCGTTAACGAATAATTGGATTGAATTTGCATAAGTTGATTCAATGGCAATTGGAATATCCGCCCCGAGATTTACAAGTAAAGCATCCTTATCCGGCGAATTGATTGATATTTGCAATCCGGCTTCATAAACATTAATGAATATGTCGCCATCTGTGCTTGTTTTACCTTCAAGCCATGCCAAGTTAACCATAGCACTGCTGCGAAATACAAAGGCCATTTTCAGGATTTTCTCATTTTGAGGAACTCCGTAATAATCCCGGATATTAGTGTCAATAACAAGTTGATAGGTATTTGTGGTGATACGCGTGAGGTGTGTTGCAGGGATATTTACGCCCCAATCTGATTTCACATGTTTCCAATCTGACGAGGAGGTGCTTTGGTCAGTGATTACGCCGGTATGAGCGTAAACATCACCGGTATAACCAGCAAGTCCGCCACTACCTTGTGTAGCATCAAAATTAACGGTAACGGGACTGCTTTCCAATGGGAATGTAGGAGTTGTCCAAACAAGTTGTGCGTTTGCCCATGCAGAAAACACAAGAAGCAGGCAAATGGTTAATAGTTGTTTTGTTAATTTGTTTTTCATAAGTAGTTCAGTTTCCTGTTCTTAGGTTTTAATAGACAGTTTTTAAATATTTGGTAAAGTTAGGAAACAAATTGATGAGATTATAGCCCAATTTGCCTGGATGTTTGCCGGCTCTATTTATCCTGTTCGGGAATGATAAGCAGGACTTTTGTGCCCGAAGGCAGCATAGTTTTATCGAAAAGGTCCGTAATTTGTAAATCTATTTTCCGCTTGTATTTCCGGTTAAGGTTCTCAATCCGTTCTTCAGTAATTTGGGTGGCAAATGATTGAGGCTCCTTGCCAGGTCTTTTGCTAACTTCTTTGCTTTTTTGGCGTCCAATTCCATTATCAGTGACTTCAATAAGAATGTTATTGTTTTTTTCGCTGATACTTACAACAATCTTTCCAGGCGATTCCATTCCAAATATGCTATTCTCAATGGAATTTTCAATAAATGGCTGTGCCAGCATAGGGGGTATTTTAATAAGTTCGGTTTCCAGAGATGGGTCAATAATGAAACTGTAATCAAACTTGTTCTCTAATCTCATTTTTTGCAAGGATAGGTAGTTCGACAGGGTGTCTATCTCGCGTTGCAGAATAACAAATTCTTCGCGTGAATTTGAGAGTACCAAACGGATCAGCCGGGCAAAGCTGGTAATGTAATATGCTGCTTCTGATGACTCGTTTTTGAATATAAAACTTTGAATAGCAATTAGGGCATTGAATATAAAATGAGGGTTCATCTGGGAGCGCAGCAATTTCTGTTCAAGTTCCATTCGCTTGTGCCTTGTGCTAAGTTTTGATTGGTAATACAGCAGTATTCCTATAGTATTAAAAAGTATAAGCGTAATAGCTAAAACATAAATTGTGAATTGGGTTTGTTTCAGGCCCAGTTTCTGTATCTCATTTTCTCTGGTAAGGAAATCTATATTTTGAATCCTCTTCTCATTTTCATATTTATATTGAAATTCTTCATATTTCTGTTGCGATTCATCATTCAGGATACTATCATTAATAGCGCTTATCAAAAGATTAATTTCGAGTGCTTTCTGGTAATCTTTACGGGCAATGTATAGGTCGTAAATCCTTTTATAGCTGAATTTTACATAATCAGTGCGACCTGTTTTCCGAGCTATTTTAAGTCCTGCTGTATAGTAGTAGAGTGCTTTAGGATATTCTTTCAGCAAAGCATATACAGTGCCAATATTTGTATAGGAACTACCAGTCAAAGATACATGCGTAAAGTCCTGTCGCATCTTCAAAGCCATCTTCTGATATTTAAGGGCTATGTTTAGTAGCTTTCTTTGCTGGTAAACATGGGCTATGTTTGAATAAACATTCGTCTGGCTTATAATATCATTTTGGAGCTTATTTATTTCCAAGGCTTTCTTATAATAACAAATGGCGCTATCGTACAACACATTATGCACCAGATGATTTCCCAGGTGAGTATAAACTGTTGCCATTTTGCTTTTTTCAGTGATAGAAGAAAGAACTTTCAGTGATTTATTATAGTACTCCATGGCTGGCTTATTTTGTTTAATAGCACTGTAATAATCAGCCATTGCGCAATTTGATAAACCAATAAGATCAGTTTTTTTTGAAATTCTGGCATAAAGCATGGCTTTTGATGCATAGTATTTTGAATTTTCAATATCATTTATACTCAGGAAGTACCAGTTAAGAAATTGACAAACAGTTGATTGATGATCAACACGTCCACTTTCTGTCGCCAATGCCATAGCATCCAGATAAGTCTCCATAACTTTGGTATTGTTGTTTATATATTGATAAAGTCCGGCTAATCGCAATAGAGAACGATACAAGGATTCATACTCTTTGAGATGTCTATAGATTCTTATTGCTCTCTTAATAATATTTATTGCACTCTGAAATTCGCCCTGATAGATCGTTATAGAGGCAAGATTTTCGTATGCTTTTGCCATTCCTAAAGTATATTTTAGATCTACAGAAAGTCGAAGCGCTTGCACATTATATGATCTGGCCTGTGAAGGTGAGAAAGTTAAAGAATATTCACAGAGTTGATTTAGTGCATCGACTTTTTCAGTGCCTTTGGCGTTTGAAGCTAATTTAAGCAAGCTGTCAGGTATCTGTCCCGTAGATGAAACTGCATATAGTATACGCAAATTCAAAACGACGAACAGCAAGAGAAATATCCCTTTTGCGGCAAGTCCTGGATGGCAGTATTTATTAGTTTCAGGCAATTTGTAGTGTGTAATTAGAAACAATATTATAGGATTATTATATGTCAAACTTGTAAAGAGCGGGATTTTTCTCCGTGGTTGGGTATGCTGAGCAACACTTTTGTTCCGGATGGTTCATTATTTTCGTCATACAGATCAGTAATCCAAAGGTGTAATTTGCTGGCATATTTCCTGTTATGGCTGTGAATGCGCTCTTCTGTTATTCTTGTACCATAAGATTCATGCGATTTGTCGGATTTTTTTCTTTGTTCCTTGCCTTTTTCCCTGCCTACTCCGTTATCAATAACTTCAATCAGAATATTGTTTTCCTTGAGGGAAAAATTAATTGTAATAAAGCCTGGTGAGTCCATTCCCAAAATTCCGTGCTCAATAGCATTTTCTATGAATGGCTGGGCAAGCATAGGCGGTATTTTAATACGTTCAGTAGAAAGGCTTGGATCAACCATAAGACTATAGTTAAATTTGTCGTCAAATCTCAGTTTTTGTAATGAAAGGTAATTGGACAGCGTGTCAATCTCACATTTAAGTGTAACGAATTCTTCTTGGGAATTAGAAAGAACCAGGCGGATTAACCGTGCGAAATTTGTGAGATAATGAGCCGCTTCAGAAGAATCTTTTTTATAGATGAAACTTTGTATTGCTACCAGAGCATTAAAAATGAAATGAGGGTTCATCTGCGATCGCAGAAGATTTTGTTCTATATCCATTTGCTTTTGACGAGCTTTAAGCCTGGCTTGAAACATCAGCAGAACACTGATTGTTATAATCAGAAATAAAGCCAAAGCCAATATATAGACTGTTAGATTAGTCTGTTTTAACTTTGTTTTTTGGATTTCATTCTCTTTCGTTAAAAATCCGATAGCTCTCTGTTTTTGCTCGTCATTGTGCTTTGCTTTTATTTCTGAAAATTTCCGTTGGATATCAATTCTTAAAATACTGTCATTTATAGCACTTATTAGAAGATTGTACTCAAGCGCTTTCTTGAAATCTTTCCGGGATACATACAGATCATAAATGCATTGATATGTATATTTGATATAATCTATTCTATTTATGGCCTTGGCTATTTTAAGACCTGCTTCAAAATATTTCATTGCATTAGGAAAGTCATTAATTTTCGAATACGCCGTTCCAATATTGCTATACGTACTACCGGATAACCATAAATTGCCATATTCCTTTCTTAATTTCAAAGCTGTCTTCTCATATTTTAGTGCCTCCATATATTCATGCTTGAGTTGATGGACATGTGCTATAAAAGTTAAGGTAGAAGCCTGCTTCAGTATCTCATTTGTACTTAAATCTATTTTTAATGCCTTATTGTAATACAACAAAGCACTATCGTAGGCATGGGTTTTAATAAAATGATGACCATATTTAACATATCCGTTTGAAAGGCTTGCAGGGAGCTTTGAAATGCTGAATAATCTGAGAGCTCTTTGGTAAAATACTTTGGCAGTTACAGATTGCCCAAACTTGCTCCAATAATTAGCCATCGTCAAGTTTGCGAAGCCCTCTGTTTCCAGATGTTTGCATTTTCTACTTAGCAACAAACCTTTCGCAGCATAATCCAAAGCGTTTATTTTGTCATCCAGTTTAATAAAGTTCTGGCTTAGATGAGCAAGTGCTGATGATTGCAGATCCGGTCGTCTTAGCTTAACTGCAAGATGTAAGGCCTGAAGATTAAAATCAATTTCCTTGCTGCTGTTCCCCAAAGCATAATAGTTGTTGCCTTGGATTAAGAGACAAGAAAATTGGAATTCATATTCTCTAATAGCCTCAAACATAGATGCTGCTTTACTAGCAAGTTTAATTGCACTAAGGTTTTCTCCCTTGTTTGCATACAGGCTGGCTGTAATTTGAATAGTTCTGGCTTTACCGAATGTATAATCTAAATTTTCCGACATTTCCCTTGCTTGCTTCAACAAGCTTGTGGCATCTTTTACTGAATACCGAAGTGTAAATTCAGCCAAATTGTTTAATGCATCAACTCTATCGGTTCCTTTTGATGTGTTAACAAGGATGAGTAAACTATCAGGAGCTTTTTGGCAAAATACCAATGTGCTTAAACTATAGTTAATTGAAGTGATATAAATAGCCAGGATAAAGCCTTTTTGGAGACAAATTAACAATTTCCGGTTGAAAGGTGATATTGTCAAGGATTTTATTTTTTCAACAGGTAAACAACAGGCTATTCCCTTTTGAGAGCTGCCGGTTATTGCGATATTGTTTAATGAGAACCAGGGCTGGCCCTCTTGTTTCAAGGCCAAATTCAACATCTAAACTTTCAATATACTTTACTGGGATCTGCATATCCGGAGTCATTAAATAAGCATTTAGGTCCATTAAAGATTGAACACTTTAATCAACATGCTAAAGATAGAATAAAATCTTATCCCTGATTGCGGTATTGTTTCGCCAGTTTATAGAATACCCCATTCTCAGTAAATTCCATGCGAACGATTGAGAGGGATACAAAATTCACGAAGAGGGTTTCAGCTTTTTTTCTATTGATTCCTGCTAATCTGCTGAATTTTGACAATGTGATCTTTTCATGATCAGAAAGGTAAGTGAGCAATAACTTTTCTTTTTCAGTGTATTCCATTTTTGTACCGACATCTGTTTTTTTATGGTGTAGCACTCTTAGCCATACGTTATTAGCCAAATAATTATGGTCATTCACACGTATATATACTTTCCAATACCCGTCATTATCAGGCGCTGAATGAGGCATTACAGGACTTTTGGGAACAATTATTTCAAGTACAGTACGTCCCTCAACCTGCCATTCTTTAACATCAAATTTAACTACAGGTTGAGTATAGAGCTCGGATGCAGCTTGAACCATGTAAAATTCTTCGCCGGTTCGCACGCCAGCTATGGCTCCATTATCTTTAACACCAACAAGGAGACGACCACCGTCAGTATTTCCGAATGCGGCAAGAGTTCTGGCTATTTTACGGGAATCGGTGATGCCAAATTTAAAGTCTTGCTGCTGATGCTCGCCTTCAGCAATCAGCTTTTGGATATATCCCAGCATAGTGTCAAATGTACTGATTTGCTAGATGCAATCAGACAATTAGAAAACAGAATTGGTAAGAATATTATTGTAGCTCATGATTGACTTCTGTCATAAGCTACAGATAACTAATAAGGCTGCGATGGCAGCCTTATTAGTTATTGATTATTTAAACTTTACCAACAGGTCCTTAATCATATCTTTATGAACCATTATATCCATCATTTTAAGTTTAATGTAATCCTCATGAAAGAAATAATAGCCAAAGTTTTTATTTAATTCTTTTCCACCAGTGCGGCTGCCGGATCCAGAATCCTTTACCAGGAACCAGGTCATTCCATTTTTTTCAAGATACCCAACCACATGCAAGCCATGGTCGTCTGTAGTGGTTTTGTTGCTGAACCTGAATTGTCGGGCATTTTCATCAATAGCGGATGAAGGAATGTCGAAAGTTGGTATAATTGCTGCATTAGCTTCTCTCGCAAGGAAGCCTGCTTCCGATACATCTCCGCCAATAGAAAAAGTATATCCTGCCTTTATAGATTTCTTCACTACGTTAATGAAGTCATCGAGTGGTATATTGTAGTAATCTTTATTGTGCCACCAGTTGTCTTCAACTTCATATTCCACCTGATGCCAGTATGGTTGCTGCATGTACGAAAGTACATCGGCATAGTCGACAAGGCGCAGTCTTAATACTTTATCAAAGTAAGTGAGGGGTGTGTATTCATTCCCTGCAACATTGAATTTAGACGGAGGTTCCCCGATGTAATGTTTCATGATTTCTTTAATAGTTGCTACAACTTCATCTTCATTCCACAGGTTGTTGGTTTTTACAAAATCAAGATAGGTTTTCATCTCTCCAAACATCTTAGTATGAGCCTGAAAGGTTTGGCCTGGCAATAGTCCTGAATATTCACTATAGGGAACTGCCCCATATTTTTTCATGATTTTTGTAACGGCATTGCCCTCCGAGCCTTCCCCAAAGTTCATGTCGCCGCGTTTTTCAACCCATGTTTTTGCCCGTTCAACATATTCCCAATATACAGTGTATATTTCGGAGAGTTTAATTTCCTGTCCGCTAAGGCGATATACTTCTGATTCCAGAAATGAAGTCGTAGAATAGCTCCAACAGGTACTTGAATTTCCCTGAGATACCGGTTCGTTGCGCCAGTAACTCTTAAAAGCTTGTTTGTCAGTTGGTATGTCCATGCCTGATGGCTCTGCTTTAAATACTTTTTCCTTTTCAGGAGGTAAATCCTTTTTCTCAAATTCTTCTATTCCTTTCAGGATAGAATTCTGGAAATAACCAGGTTCATAAGTCTTGAAGACTCCTTTACTGGTCACATTATTTTGGGCCATAGATGTGCTACAAGCCAGTATAAGAATACCAGCCAGAATGGTGAAGCTTTTTTTCATGTTTAAATAATTTGGAATTGAGAATAAAGAGTTAGGGTGCCTAGGAATGTTATAAAGTAAGGTTACACAAAGTATATATTGTTTTTGGCAGTAATTTTTTCACAATAATGACACTTAAGTTTGAGATCGCTTTTGTCGATTACAGTAAAGCGTGTCGGTATGTTTTCCTGGTTTGAAATGCAATTTGGATTGAAGCATTTAACGATAGTATCTATCTGATCTGGTACTTCAACCTGTGTTTTAGATTGTACTTTGAAATCACGTATCACAATCAATGTTGCTGTAGGTGCTACCAGTGCAATTTTATTTATCTCCTTTTTTGCAAAGAACATATTACTCACTTTGATAATTCCTTTTTTACCATATTTATGGCTTTCGAGGTTTACACCAAAAAGAACCTGGTTCTCAGTATTATCAAGGTTAAGGATACGGATAACCCTGAAAACATTGTTTGCCGGTATATGATCTATAACGGTTCCATGTTCGATGGCCGTTACTTTTAATTCTCTTAGTTCTTTGTCCATTTTATCGAATATTTTCAAAGTACTTCAACTATTTCACTCCGCAGATAGCTGCTAGTAGTGCTTGCCTTACATACACACCATTCTCAGCCTGTTTGAAATAGAAAGCCTGAGGCGTTCCGTCTATGTCCTCACTTATTTCGTTTACCCGCGGCAAGGGATGGAGGATCTTCATATTCGGTTTGCATCCCTCCAGCATTGTACGATGAAGAACGTATGAGTTTTTGACTTTCTCATATTCCATAGGGTCAGAGAAGCGCTCTTTCTGAATCCGCGTCATATAGATCACATCAGCAATTGGAATAATATCAGCAAGTTCAGTATATTGAATATAATTGAGGTTTGATTCTTTGATGTGCATCTTTACTGCACTCGGAAGTTTAAGTTCCTGAGGTGAAACAAGGTGGAATGTAGCATTGAAATTGCACATTGCCTGAACCAGGGAATGAACTGTACGTCCGTATTTCAAATCACCGACAAATGCGATATTCAGGTTATCGAGTTTGCCCTGGGTCTGGTGTATGCTATACATATCCAGCAGGCATTGGGTTGGATGTTGATTAGCTCCATCTCCTGCATTTATCACCGGCACCGACGATATTTCACTTGCCCACCTCGCAGCCCCTTCGCGCGGATGCCGCATCACAATGATATCTGCGTAGCCACTAACCATCTTGATAGTGTCTTTTAATGTTTCTCCCTTTTGTACACTCGTCGAGCCGGTGTCGCTGAATCCGACAACCCGTGCACCAAGCCGGTTAGCTGCTGTTTCGAAGCTTAACCGTGTGCGGGTTGATGGTTCAAAAAACAGCGTTGCAACTACGTGGTCGGGAAGCAGCTTTTGGTTGGGATTATTTTCAAAATCAGCAGCAATATCCAGTATCCTGATATACTCTTCCTTGCTGAAATCGCTTATAGATACCAAGCTTCGGTTCTTCATGGATGAAAATTTATCAGTTGATAAAAATAGGCATAATAAGCATTGGTATCAGAAATCCGGAAAAGAACCGGTAAAAAAAAGCGACCCGAAGGCCGCTTTTTCTGAAAGAATTATTTAACGAGATTGTGTTTCTTTACAAAGTCGTTGATTACTTCTGTAAGATCAGGTTTGCCAATTTCCTGAAGGTCGTAACCAACCTTCACATTAGGTTTGTTGATCTTCACAATACGGTTCAGGTCAATTGGTGTTGCAATTACCACAACATCGCAAGGTGTGTTTTCGATAGTACGTTCAAGGTCCTTAACTTGTTCTTCGCCATAACCCATGGCAGGCAGCAATGTGCCAATGTTAGGGTAGATACGGAATGTTTCCGCCAGTTTGCCAACAGCAAAAGGACGTGGGTCAACCAGTTCCGCAGCACCGAATTTGCGGGCAGCTACCGTACCAGCACCAATTTTCATTTCACCATGGGTGAGCGTTGGGCCGTCTTCAATAACAAGAACTTTTTTCCCGCGGATGAGTTCCGGATGATCAACGGTTAATGGTGAAGCACCATCAATCACAATAGCATTTGGATTGATGCGGGCAATATTATCGCGTACCTTCTGAATATTTTCCATATCGGCAGAGTCAATCTTGTTGATGACGATAACATCGCTCATTCTGGCAACAACTTCGCCTGGATAATAAGATACCTCAGCACCAGGGCGGTGTGGATCAGCTACGCCAATCATGAGATCGGGTTTGTAGAACGGAAAGTCATTATTACCGCCATCCCACAACACAACATCACATCCATCAGGATCCTGCTCTGCAGCCCGAAGGATCGCTTCATAATCAACACCGGCATATATAACATTTCCGCGAACTACATGTGGTTCATATTCTTCCATCTCTTCGATGGTGCATTTGTGTTTTTTCAAATCAGCAACAGTTGCAAAGCGCTGAACTTTCTGTGCATTAAGATCTCCGTATGGCATTGGATGCCTCACTGCAACAACCTTAAGGCCTTTTGCCATAAGCAATTCCACAACCCTGCGTGAGGTTTGGCTCTTGCCGCACCCTGTTCGGGTAGCGCCAACTGCAATAACCGGTTTGGTACTCTTTACCATTGTTTCGCGTGGGCCGAGCAGCATAAAATTGGCACCTGCTGTGTTCACTACAGCGCTTAGGCTCATTACGCGGGCATAAGGAACATCGCTGTAAGAGAATACACAATCATCAACTTTTAAATCTTTAATAAGTTTTACCAGGTCGGATTCGGCTACAATTGGAATTCCGTTTGGGTACATGTCGGCACCGGCCAGTTCTTTTGGATAAGCCCTGCCATCAATGTCGGGAATCTGGGCAGCGGTGAAAGCAACTACATTGTAAAGTGCGTTTCCTCTGAAGAAGGTGTTGAAATTGTGAAAATCCCGACCCGCCGCACCAATAATGATTACATTTCTTTTCATAATGGTTTGAATTTAAAAGCGTTGATGAATTGTTTTTGATATATTTTCGGAATGAAAATAGCTGAATTTTGTTGCAAAGATAGTAGTTTAAGTTTCTCAGCAAAGTATTTCTTCAAGTTATGGAAATATCCTGAGAATGTCACTTTCAGGCTATTAACATAGCGAGTTATGTCGATATTTGCTTTAACCGGGGTTGCAAGGGAAATCACAACTGAGGTTGTTAAAATAGCTGTATTTTTGCCTCTTATTAATTATATGACCGATGATCGGGAAACTGCTCGAAATAACAATTATACAGGCCGTTCAGGAACTATACAACCAAACTATTGAACCTGCACAGGCTTCAATTCAAAAAACACGTAAAGATTTTGAAGGTGATTTTACGCTGGCGGTTTTTCCTTTTGTGCGTTTTTCGCGCCTTTCACCTGAAGATACTGCAAATTCAATTGGAGAATATCTTGTGACACATATTGAAATGGTTTCTGGCTTCAATGTGATCAAAGGTTTTCTGAATATTGTTGTTAGTGACCAATACTGGCTTAATTATTTCATTCAACACCATGCTGAGGAATCATTTGGATTTGTTTATCAAGTTGATGGGCCTTCCATAGTTGTGGAATATTCTTCACCGAATACGAACAAACCTTTGCATCTTGGGCATATCAGGAACAACCTTCTTGGGTTTTCGGTTGCACGGTTGCTTGCCGCTATTGGAAAAACTGTAAAGAAAGTGAACCTGGTGAACGATCGTGGTATCCATATCTGCAAATCGATGCTGGCATGGCAACGGTGGGGTGGAGGCGAAACTCCTGAATCTGCCGGATTAAAAGGCGACCACCTTGTGGGTAAATGGTATGTCACTTTTGATAAGAACTATCGCGAACAGGTTGCCGGTTTGATGCAAAAAGGAATGAAGCAGGAAGATGCCGAAAAAGAGGCTCCGCTAATAAAAGAAGCCCAGGAAATGCTCCGGAAATGGGAAGCCCATGACATAGATGTGATCAATTTATGGAAGATGATGAACTCCTGGGTTTACGCTGGTTTTGATGTTACCTATAAAACCATGGGCATCGGTTTCGACAAAACCTATTATGAATCGGAAACCTACCTGTTTGGAAAACGGATCGTAGAAGAAGGCCTTCAGAATAGTGTACTTGACAAAGACCCGGATGGCTCGGTGTGGATTGATCTTACAGCCGATGGGCTCGATCGCAAACTATTATTACGTGCTGATGGAACTTCAGTTTACATGACGCAGGATCTTGGTACCGCCCAGATGCGTTACGACGAGTTTCATCCTGAACAGCTTATTTATGTGGTTGGTAACGAACAGAACTACCATTTTGATGTGCTGAAGCTTGTGCTGCAAAAACTTGGCAGGCCATGGGCTGATTCAGTATTCCATCTTTCCTATGGCATGGTAGAACTTCCGGAAGGGAAAATGAAATCGCGGGAAGGCAAAGTGGTGGATGCTGACAACCTGATGGAAGAAATGTTCCAAACAGCCCGAACCATGACGCAGGAGCTGGGAAAGACCGATGATTTTCCCGAAGAGGAAGCCGAATCCCTGTTTCGTATGATCGGGCTAGGGGCGCTGAAGTACTTTATATTGAAGGTAGATCCTAAAAAGAACATGCTGTTCAATCCGCGCGAATCCATTGATTTCAATGGTAATACCGGGCCGTTTGTCCAATATACTTATGCCCGTATCCGTTCGGTGCTCCGCAAAGCCGGTTCCACAGAAAATTTTACTGATCAAAAGTTGCCAATACTCCTGCCAAAGGAAAGATCATTAATAAGGATTTTGTATGAGTTTCCTGCCACAGTTCAGTTAGCAGGGGATTCATTAAGCCCGGCCCTGATAGCCAATTACGTTTTTGAGTTATCAAAGGAATTTAACCAGTTCTATCACGATATCACTATCCTTAATGAGCCTGATCAGGCTGTGCGCGCTTTTCGAATTTCACTTGCAGGGATGACGGGCATTGTAATCCGCAATGCGATGAGCCTTCTTGGTATTGATGTTCCTGAAAGGATGTAGTCATTTAAAACCAACTCAAATATTAATAACGCTTGGTTTAAACTTATTTGAAAAATCTCCCGATTATAGACTTATACCGGGAATGGATAAAACTGTGCGTTATTCTAAAAAAGAAGATTCAAATTGCAAATCTCAAATTCCAAATTTCAAAGGGAAAGCAAAATAAAACATTGGTTTTAAAGGCTCTGGAATGGATGTACTTGAAATTTGGGGCTTGAAATTTAAGATTTGCTTGCCTGCTGCAAGCCAGGAATTTATACTGTTAATGTACTAATAATTAATGTTTTAAGTATAATTAAAAAGGCCACACTTTCGTGCAGCCTTTTCAGAATTAAAAAAGTAATCGGTTATTTAACCGAAATCTTCCGGATAGTAAGTCCATCAACAGTTTTTATGCGTACCAGATACATTCCTGGCTCAAATGCCGAAGTGGCAATCTGCATGTGATGTCCGTTAAAAGCATTGGAATACACAACTTGTCCAGCGAAGTTTAACATCTCAACAGAGATGAAAGGTTTGTAAGAATCGATATTGAGGAAGGCTGAAGCAGGGTTTGGGAAAACACTAACTTTACCTTCAGCAAGGTCTTTAATATCAACAGAAATATAGGCAGTAGCGCAAACCTGCACTGATTCGCCGGCTTCATATACTGCTGTGATGCAATAATCATAATTTCCATTTTCAAGGGCAGCATCGCTGTAAAACATATCAGTAATAGG
Organism: uncultured Lentimicrobiaceae bacterium; assembly: GCA_964511085.1. Classification (GTDB taxonomy): domain Bacteria; phylum Bacteroidota; class Bacteroidia; order Bacteroidales; family DASVHX01; genus DASVHX01. The sequence goes on along the minus strand of CAZEDO010000010.1, from coordinate 7,754 downwards.
AGCAATGGTAAGAAGCTCACCGTTGCGGTAAACATTGTAACCAAGAACTACAGGTACAGAAGCCGGAGCATCCCAGGTAATATAAGCATCCATCCCGGTTGTAACAGCCTGAACATTTTCGGGTGCTGATAAAATTTCAGTTGGTTGCAGAACTCCGGTGAATTTATACATACCACCTTCGGTTGCACTAACGCTAAAGCTGCCTGCCCAACCTATGCTGTTATTTACCCAGTCGGTAGAAAGGTATTGTACCAGATCGGTACCAGGGAAAAGTGTCCAGGTGTGTCCGCCATCAAAGCTATAAGAAACACCCATAGCAGGTGTTGTGGCATCGGCTCCTGTAGTAACCCAGGTGTTTTCGGTGCCAGGGACATATACATAATCATTTGTAAATACAGGACCACTGCTTGTAATTGCTTGCCATGTTGCACCACCGTCGAATGTTTCTGACATTGCGCCTATTGTAGCGGCATCTTTATCCTGAGCAATACCATGAAGAGTAGTGGCAAACTCAACATCAACATATTTTCCGGTTATAGTAGTAGTGCTTACTTCCCAGGTGTAACCCTTGTCTGTAGAGCGATAAACCCGGCCTTTGTTGGTTCCGAACCAAATATTATCGCCAACGGCAGAATAATATCCAACTACACCAAACTCACCTGAAACAGGGACTGGCAGATTTGCGGCTGGAACAACTGTCCAATTATTGCCTCCATCAGTGGTAGTGTAACATTCAAAATCGCTATTGATTGGATCGCCCATACACCATCCGTCATTAATGTTAAAGAAATGCACTGCATTAGGGAAAGAAGCAGCATTTGTAAAGAGTGCTGATGTCTGTCGGGTCCAGGTTAATCCAGCATTTCTGGTAACATAAATACCCTGAGGTTTGGTGCCGGTTTGTTTGAACATAGGGCAGTAAGCTGTATCGGCATTCAGGGCAAATATCATAGCTGGTTCCAGCCCTGCGCAGTTATTGATAACTCCCGGGGTCCAGGTATCGCCACCATTTACTGTACGGGTAAATTCCTGAATATAGTTTGTTGTTGTAGCACCGTCGTAGGCAGTAGCCCAAACCACAAGAGAATCAACAGCATGTATGAACTTTATGCCACGGGAGGCTACAGTAAAGCCACTGGCTTGCGGAAGCCAACCATTAACATTAATAGTAACCGGAAAGGAAACAGTGTTTGTTCCATCTGTTGCAACTGCTTTCAGAATATGAAAGCCGGGAAGTGTGCCGGTTGTACTCCAGTTATAAGTGAATGTAGGCAAATCAGAAGTATAAATAGGAGTATCATCAATAAACAGCTGAACCTGATTTGCTGTTCCTGCTAATACGCTTACATCAATAGGAACAACTGCATCGACACCAAGAGTTGCATTATTGCTGAGATTTGTGATGCGTACAACCAGGTCAGGATTTCCTGGTTTAACACCTTTAACCACTTGATTGTTCTGAATTGGATTATATCCTCCGGTGTTGAGGTTATTAATTGTAAAATAACCATTATATCCGCCTGACCATCCCCAGTTCATATGGAATTTAGTGTCGCTAACACGGTATCCGTCGCAAATCCACGCATGACCTTCAGTGCCATTATCGCCGGCATAATACATTGGACGGCTAAGGTCAAGTTCTGCTTTTAGCATATCAATCCATTCCTGGTCGGTATAATTTGCTCTGTATTCAATTGCAATAGTGGAAGGATCATAATTAAAATAGGTAACCATTGCCCATGGAACATCCAGGGTAGATGCACCTGAACCGCTTGGTCCATAATTCATATTTACAGCCACGCCCATTTGATACATTATAGTAGCAACATTGGTATTAGCTGATGTCACATTGTTAGGCATTGCAGCCCAGTTATAGGTAGTAGTGCCAAAATTTGCTGTCTGTTGTCCGTAGGTAGGATGCGTATAGGAATGAGAGAGATATCCATTTGCAGGAAAACTATAGTATTTTGCAAGTTGGGCCATAGTAGTTGCTACACATCCTGTCCATGCATGGTTGCATGCAGCACCAGCTTCAACAGGACATTGTGCATTATAATAACAACCCTGATCCCATGTTGTAGAAATTAAAGGTCCAACATCATTTGTGGAACGTGGAAAATTATTAACCCTTATTTTATTCCATTCCCCTAAGGAAAATGAATTATCCAATTTGTTTTCAACAATTTGGGTAATTTCCTTGTTGTATCCTTCGAACAATGAAGCAACCGAAGGTGAACTGATGTTCTCTTCGAAGTAACCGGTATTCGATTGAGCTAAAACGGGGGTTACAGCATCATCGGCAGAAACAACAACAAAACCGCCACTGGCGTAATTGAATACATAATACGTTGTGATGTTGTTGAATTTATTGCTGAAAGCATTTAGCACTTCCAGATTATTTATACCTGAATAGTGTTTGTAATAGTTGTCGGCAACCTGACGGGCCGATTCCATGCTTACCGGCTTTCCAAAAGCCAGAATGGCCATCATAAACGCAGCAGAGAGCGTAAAAATTTTTTTCATGTGTTAAAGTTTTGAGGTTAAGAGTGAATAATAGGTTTCTGCAAATGTATAATTTCTACCGATAGTTGGTATAGGCGGATGTATTTTTTTTTGCAAGTATGTGCGATTTGATGATGAGATGAAGCCTTTCGGCGGCGGAGAGGTGGATGATACCTGCACACTGAGCTTAGTTCCAGTCTAATGGTCTGATAATGCTTTTTTGGTGAGTCATGGAATACATTTTTAAAAATAGCAGTCCGAAAATTTGTAATTTTGCAGTCATTTTTCCGCAAACCTTTATATACCAATATGTTTGAGAATTTAAGTGATAAACTCGACCGCGCGTTTAAACTCCTGAAAGGGCAGGGATATATTACAGAGATTAATGTAGCCGAAACGTTGAAAGATGTGCGAAAAGCACTTCTGGATGCCGATGTTAGCTATAAAATTGCAAAGCAGTTTACTGAACAGGTAAAAGAAAAGGCAATGGGTCAGAATGTCTTGACTTCAGTGTCTCCTGGCCAGTTGATGATCAAGATTGTCCACGATGAACTTGCTGCTCTTATGGGAGGTATTCAATCCGACATCAATCTTAAAGGGACACCAGCTATTATACTTGTTGCTGGTTTGCAGGGGTCAGGAAAGACAACCTTTTCGGCTAAACTGGCCAATTATCTTCATACTAAAAAAGGTCGCACTCCGTTGCTCGTAGCTTGTGACGTTTATCGCCCGGCCGCTATCGAGCAATTACGGGTATTGGGCGAACAGATTGGCGTGCAGGTTTTTTCTGATCTTGAAGCAAAAGATCCAGTGAAAATCGCTCGCCGGGCTATTGAACATGCCCGGGACAAAGGCTTTAATACAGTCATCATCGATACTGCTGGCCGCCTTGCTATCGATGAGCTGATGATGAATGAGATTGCCGAGATTAAGCGTACTGTTAATCCGCACGAAACACTGTTTGTTGTTGATTCCATGACAGGGCAGGATGCAGTGAATACTGCCAAAGCATTTAACGACCGTCTCGATTATGATGGTGTTGTTCTTACCAAACTCGATGGTGATACCCGTGGAGGAGCTGCCCTTACTGTTCGCTCTGTCGTTAACAAGCCTATAAAATTCGTTGGAATCGGTGAAAAGATGGAAGCTCTTGATGTGTTTTATCCTGAGCGTATGGCAGACCGTATCCTGGGAATGGGCGACATCGTTTCTCTTGTGGAGAGGGCACAGGAACAATTCGATGAAGAAGAAGCTAAGAAACTTCAGAAAAAAATTGCCAAGGATCAGTTCAATTTCAACGATTTCATAAGTCAGATCAATCAGATCAAAAAAATGGGAAATGTGAAGGATCTCATGGCAATGATTCCAGGTATGGGAAAGATGTTGAAGGATGTGGAAATTGGCGATGATGCTTTTAAAAGTATTGAAGCAATTATCCATTCAATGACCCCCGCTGAGCGTGAAAACCCAATTCTTTTAAACGGAAGCAGGCGTAAACGTATTGCTTCCGGAAGTGGTACCGATATTCAGGAAGTAAACCGGCTTATCAAACAATTTGATGATACGCGTAAGATGATGAAAGCTGTGACCACAGGAGGAGGCGCTAAACAAATGGCGCAACAAATGAAGAATGCGCGGAGGAGGTAGGAAGAGGAGTTAAAAGTGAAAAGGGATGAGGGACAAGGGACAAGGGAATTAGAAAAACAAAACTGGAATGAAATTGATAGACGGAAAGCTTATTGCTGCTGAAATTAAACATGAAATAGCAGTTGAAGTTGCCAAAATTATTGATGCAGGGGGTGAAGCACCGCATCTGGCAGCCATTCTTGTAGGGGATGATGCGGCAAGCCAGGCATATGTCAGGAATAAGGAAAAGGCTTGCCAGGAAGTTGGATTCACATCTTCGGTATATCGGTTCCCTTCATCTATTTCTGAACAGAAATTGCTTGAAGCCGTTGACTTTGTAAATTCTGATGACCAGATAACAGGTTTTATTGTTCAGTTGCCTCTACCATTGCACATTTCCCCTGAAAAGGTTATTGAGCGGATAGATCCTCTTAAAGATGTTGATGGGTTTCATCCTCAGAATGTTGGTAAAATGGTACTCAATTTGCCGGGATACATGCCTGCAACCCCTTATGGCATTATTCAATTACTCGAGCGGAGTGGCATTGAAACTGAAGGCAAAAATTGTGTTATTCTCGGCAGGAGCAATATCGTTGGTACACCGCTGAGCATACTGCTATCGCGCAAAGCAAACCCTGGCAACTGCACAGTTACCATGTGCCATAGCAAATCAAAGAACATCAAAGCGATATCGTCACAGGCTGATATCCTTATTGCAGCAATTGGTCAGCAGGGTTATGTTACGGCTGATATGGTAAAGCACGGGGCAGTAGTGATTGATGTTGGTATGCACAGGATTCCTTCTTCATCTTCGCCAACAGGATTCCGCTTTGCCGGTGATGTTGATTTTGATAATGTTGCACCAAAATGCAGTTATATAACTCCTGTTCCTGGAGGTGTTGGCCCGATGACTATTGTCGCCCTTATTCAAAATACGTTTAAAGCTTACCGCAGCGAATTCAAACTTTAGCCTATATTATTCATAAAAATTTCTCGCAACTTAGCGAAGCGTTCTCATGAGCGCAGCGAATAAAGCCGCTAAGTACAAGTAATTGATTGAAAAATTTTGATAAATCAAAAAATATTTAAAGAATATATTCCTTATTTTAAACTGTTCCAATTCAAAACTTTGCGTCTTTGCGTCTTGGCGAGATGAATTATTCAGGTTAGGTAAGAATCTTTCGCAGCCCATATTGTTAACATATTAGTTTACAAGTCTGATGGTAATTATATGTTCAATTTAACTTCAAAGCTATCTGGCTTCTATATTCTGAAAAATTTAACGTAATTTCTAACTTCAAATAGTCCGATAATATTTTGTATAATACTAATTATCAATATGTTGAATACACTTCTCTTGATATTGTATAGTGTTGACAAACAATTCCTTGCGCCTTTGCGTCTTTGCGAGAAATAAAAAGTTACCGGAGTATTGAACTACCAAAAAGCTGATATTTGTTTTATACTATCTAACTGAATTTGACTAAATGAATCCTGATACTTCCGGGGAAATCCCAGGCACAATGCTTCCTTTGATGGAAGAATTCTATACGATTCAGGGTGAAGGATACAATACCGGCAAGCCTGCTTATTTTGTCCGCATCGGGGGCTGCGATGTAGGATGTTACTGGTGCGATGTAAAAGAATCCTGGGATGCGAGACTTCATCCGCTTACTTCTGCCGATTCGATAATTGAACATGCCAAAGCCTGTCCGGCCAAAGCGATTGTTGTAACAGGTGGCGAACCATTGATGTATCCTATGCAATATTTCAGTAGAGGTCTCCGTGCTGCAGGACTTCAGACTTTTCTCGAAACATCTGGTTCTCATCCACTTTCGGGTGAATGGGATTGGATTTGCCTATCGCCAAAAAAGAAGAGCCCGCCAATAAGCGAAATCTATCGCTTTGCCAATGAATTAAAAGTAATAGTGTTCGATGAATCGGATTTTGAATGGGCCGAACAAAATGCTGAGCTTGTTGGGACCGATTGCCATCTTTCACTCCAACCCGAATGGAGCCGGATGGAAAAAGTAATGCCGCTTATTGTTGATTACGTACTTGCTAAACCAATGTGGAATATCTCCTTACAAAGCCATAAGTTTATGCATATTCCATGAGCCTGACTAATCTTCTATTCCTTCACCCACTTCCCACTCTCAATAACCTTGTTATTAAATACAATTTTCCATGGATAAACTCCCGGAACCAGGTTAACAGTATTGGTCCTCATTTGTTTATTATCAATCTTTTCTTCCCTTTCAACATTTCCCTGTATATTATACAATGTAAATTGCGCTCCGCTTATTTGAGGTCCTGACTGTATTGTCAGATAATCCCGGCCCTGGCTTGGAAAAACAATAGCATCATGCGCCTTGTTTTTTGGCTGATCTGGTAGTTGTGTTATAAGTCCTAAAGAATCCACTTTAAGTGCAAAAATATCTAATTCATAATTACCGACCGCCAGGTTATTAATATAATCATAACTATATCCTGTAACAAAACAACCTCCATCGATTGTTGGGATTATACTGTAAGGACAGTATTGAGCATCTCCTCCATAAAAATGATTACTGATTACATTTAAGGCCATATCTGCTTTTGTAACTGAAACCCAGGAAGGATTGGCATTATATGGAAATGGCATTGCATACACATTATAAAAACCGGTAATAAAAATGTTATTGCCGTTTATAGCTGTGTTTTGTCTGCCCCCGGCATAAAAGTTTGTATCATTATTTGGAGTATAGTACAATGAATCAATTGCAACATCATCATCATTGTAATGAATACAACCAATAAGAGCGTTTGTATGATTACTATTCTGTGCAGACCCGGTAAATAAAAAGTTTGTATCATTAATACTTGTGAGGTCAATTGTACTTAGAAACCTATTATTATAATCTGTGGTCGAAATATAGTTTAGATCTTTATCTAGTTTTACTATTGTTGGAGGAAACAAATATATATCAAGCTCTTCTTTAACTTCTTTAAAAATCGCATCTTGTGTATGCGAGGAAAAATCAACTTTATAATTACATAAACTATCGAAAGGTAAACTGTATTTAATTACTGAAACATAATCAATTGAGCTTGGATTAGCGTTAGTATTAATATTGGTATTCATTAAATACAAAACTGAATCATGACTAATGTACTGTTGCCAAGGTACAATCGTGTAATTCATTTGAAATGAAAATAGTTTCTGCCATGCTATGCTCATTTCAGTATCTATACCATAAAAGACGATACGACTATAAGTAACAGTATCGCTAATTGAATCTGTCGATCCAATACAAATATATTCTGCATTTCCGTAGTGATATGGTAATATGATACAAAAACGTGAATTGTCATTAGGATTTATGAGGGATTCATTAACTAGGTCCCCGGTTCCTGAGATTATCGCAAGATAACCTTCTTTTATGCCGTAATAACCAGATTCACTTATTTCGCCCGCAATAATAAAACTGCCATCGTCTGTTTGCACTGATGAAAATGCTCTTTCATGTGACGGACGTCTATAGGTTTTAAAAAAACTGGTTTGCGCTACTAGCAACTGACTAATAATCAACAATAAAAACGTAATTAAACAAATTTTCATAATCAAAAATTTTAAGGTGAGTTCA
>CAZEDO010000009.1:56306-57877 GCA_964511085.1 uncultured Lentimicrobiaceae bacterium | reverse complement strand
TTTTAGATAATATCGATTTTGCAATTGTTCCGCAAATGAATCCTGATGGCTCAGAGGTGAACCAAAGGCGTAACGGGCATGATGCAGATCTGAACCGCAATCATCTGATCCTTACTGAACCTGAGACAATGTCCCTGCATCGGTTTTTTGAGAAATACCTGTTTGAAGTCACCATGGATGTCCATGAGTATTCACCCTATGGCGAGGCCTGGGTGAAATACGGATACAGGAAAAATGCTGATGAAACGCTTGGTACAACAACAAATCTTAACGTTTCGGAAAAAATAAGGGAATTATCGGGGAAAGAAGTCTTGCCTTATTTGTTCGGGTATTTAAATGAACGGAAGTTCAGTTCATTTGAATACAGCCCTGGTGGCCCACCGGAAATTGATTATATCAGGCACAGCACATTTGACATCAATGATGGCAGGCAGAGTTTCGGAATACTGAATACCCTTTCGTTTATTCAGGAAGGTAAAAATGGCACAGATGACCTTGTTGAAAATCTAAAGCATCGCGCTGAAGGACAAATGACAGGTATGCTTGGAATGCTTGAATATTCATATAATCACAAAAGTGAAATCAAAAGGATGATTGAAACAGAACGCGATATATTGCTTTCCGGAAAATCAAACAAGATGATTTCGATTCAGTCAGAACATATCAGTAACGGGCAAAAACTGACAATTCCATTATTTTCTTATTATTCTAAATCGGATTCTCTTATTACAGTTAAAGATTACAGACCTGTCGTAAAATCGTTGTATGATGTTCGGAAACCAGCCGGATATTTAATTCCAAAACAATTGAAAGAGATTGTAGATTGGGTTGACAGGCAAGCAATTACAAAGTCAGATTTTAAGAAGTCGAAAAAATATAAAATTGAGCAGTATTTTATCAGAAGCGTCGATTCTATTGATTTTGAAGGAGACATTGTTGTTAATCCGCTGGTTGATGTTCAGGAATTAAAGGATGCAATTTCTACTTCTGATTACATATTTGTTCCAACGGATCAATTAAAAGGTAATATGATAGTAATAGCACTTGAGCCAAAATCGATGCTTGGATTGGTTACCTATAAACAATACGCACATTTGCTAAAAGCCGGAAAAGTATTTCCGGTGCTTCGGGTAAATAGGGAGTAAAACGTTTATCATTACAATTCCTTTCCAAAATCAAGTTTAATTTTGTAATCACTATTCACCAAAAATCAAAACCATGCGTATTGAAAGAATTGAACTCCGGCACATAAAAATGGTTCTTGTGAGTCCTTTTGTGACCTCTATGGGAACTGAGTATGACGAAGAACACATTATAGTAAGAGTTGATGCCGAAGGCGTTACAGGCTGGGGCGAAAGCGTGGCCGAAGGAACACCCTTCTATTCATATGAAACGGTGACTACAGCCTGGCATATTCTCAAGGACTTTTTAATCCCTTCCATCCTTGGAAAAGATATCTCAAGTGTGGATGAAGCAATTGAATCCTATGCAAAGGTGCGGGGGCATATGATGGCCAAAGCCGGCCTGGAAGCAGCTTTATGGGATGCTTTCGCAAAATCAAAGAATATCTC
>CAZEDO010000009.1:47560-56206 GCA_964511085.1 uncultured Lentimicrobiaceae bacterium | reverse complement strand
GTTGGTGGTTTTACCGAGTCGATAATGATTCATGATTATTGTAAATCGATGAATATACCGGTTTGGCACGGAGGAATGCTTGAATCAGGGATTGGCCGGGCAGGCAATGTTGCTTTGTCTTCGCTTCCTAATTTCATATTGCCAGGTGATATTTCAGCCAGCAAAAAGTATTACAAGGAAGATATAGTGGAGCCTCCTTTCACAATTGATACCGATGGCACTATGGAAGTGCCCGTAAAACCGGGTATCGGTGTTGAAGTAAATATGAAAACACTTGATAAAGTGACTGTGAAAAGTGAATTTCAGAAGATGTAAGAGAAAGGTTGTTTAAACTATTAATTTACAATCGTTGTGTCTAGATAGTCCTGCAAGCAATTATTCACAACATTTAATATATCTCCCATTTTTTTCAGATCTGCCCTGGGTGCTATATCCCGGGTAGTATGATAGTCGTCGTGAAATCCTGAGAAAAATGTCATTACAGGGATATTCCGGGTAGTGAAAGAAGCATAATCGCTTCCTGTATGACCTGTCACATCCCATAAATCCAGAACAAAAGGGCGGGCGAGTGTTGAATTGATCTTCTTTGCCATGGTCCTCAATTGTTCATCTATTGTTCTGGTTCCAATACTCAGAATGCGTCTTGCTGTATCCTCCGAAGCACTCCGCGATATCATGTCCATGTTGACATAGAGCAGAATATTCCCGAACTTTTCATCAAGTTGTTGTGCAAAGTATTGACTGCCCAACAGTCCTTTTTCTTCGCCTGTCCAGGAAGCGAAAATAATATTGCATGGTAGTTGAACGCTACTTTCTGCCCACACTTTCGCAAGTGCCAACATTCCGGATGATCCTGAAGCATTGTCATCTGAGCCATTGTAAATTAAACCGTTTCGCATACCAAGGTGGTCGTAATGCGCGCCAACCACTATACATTTTGTTTGGTCCGTTCCTTTGATCTCCCCAATAACATTTCGCACACAAAGCGATTCTGATTTTACTGATACTGAAAATTCTAATAATTTATCTTTAATGGCTTTGGGTTTAGGATTTGCCATACAAGCTGCATTTTTTTCAAAATCTGCAAGGTCTATGCCGGTCCCTTCAAAGAGCTTTTTGGTAGCATAAGAACCAAGGATGAAACATGGGATTACAGGAATTGCAGAGTCACCGGGAAGGCAATAATCGAAGTCATGGTAACGCGGTTCAGCAGTTTTTGTTGAAGCCATTGTGTGATTGGAAATGTCTGTATTGATTTGCGAATCCTGGTATGGTTCTAAACTTCCATCGGGTGATATAACAATCAGTGCAGTTGCCTGATGCTGTATTGCTGTTTGCAGTTTATTCTCAATAGAGCCGGCATCATCAGGAAGTAAACGGGAAAGTTTTTTCCAGGCTATTGATGTTGTGTCCGATTGGCCTGGGAGGCCAGCTAAAACAACTTCAATTTTACCTTTGACATTTAGTCCGTTAAAATCGTCATACCCTTTATCGGCTGCACTTATTCCATAACCTGCAAAAATAAGCGGCGCTTCTGCTTCCACACCGTTAGGTCCTGATTTCACTTCAAAGTCAACACCTTGAGAAAGCTGAAATGCAGAGTGGTTAGTTTCTGTCAGTTTTACGATTTGTAAATTTGCTTTTTCGACCTTATACCGTAATACTTCAAAGTCCTGAAAATATCCTGGCTGGATATTTCTGTCAGTAATTAATTTTGTATGCCTGGTTACTGGTTCCAGTTGAAAAAGCTGCATCATCGATGCAATATAATCAGCTGCCATATAACCGCCTCTGGTCCCTGTTTCGCGCCCTTCCATCCAATCAGACGAAAGGAAAGAAAGCGTTCCCGAAAAGTCATTTACTCCAGGATTTGTAATTGCTTTGTTTTTTGTTTGGGCAAACAGCGTTACCTCAAATAGCAACATTGCGACAGCAATAAATATTCGAACCTTCATGTTGAAATTTTTCAAATGCTTCTTAACAATAATCAATCACAGCCACAGGCTCAATAGCTTATTGATAATTGAAGCCTGTTATTTCATTCGCTTACCATTGGCCAGCAGGTGAATTATTTTAAAAGAAGAATCCAGAATAAGAATGTCTGCATCAAATCCTTCTTTAATGTACCCTTTTCCTGGAAGCTTCAATATATCAGCAGGATTTGATGTAGCCACCTGCAATGCCTTTTCAAGAGAAATCCCATCCTCAAGGACAGCTTCTTTTATTTCTCTAAGTATGGAAGAAGGCAAGCCCATTTCCATTTTGATCAATTTGCCAGTTTCAGGATCAAAACCCGGCAACGATCCACATCCATCGGATGTAAAAGTTATATGGTTCAAAGGAACTCCGCTCTCCAGGAGTTGCTTTAATGCTTTAGAAGGTTTAATTTCTTCATCCATATAATAAGGATATGAACTGGTTGTGATGTCAACATAACCAATTTTACCATATTCTTTGGCATCTTCAAAAATATAATCGTTCCGGTTACAATGTGTGGGTATAAATTGTTTGTAGCTAAATTCACTTATAGCAACAATATCGTGTAAGGGACGAAACGGATCCTTTGCATCACCCATGTGCATATTGATTATTCCTGCCTTACCTCCAATCATTCCAGCAACGCGTGCGTGTCCAGTTAATTTTGCAAGTTCTGCAATTGTAGGCACTGATGAACGATGATCGGATATGGCAATTTCTCCAACTCCAATTATTTCTTCAATAAGAGTAATATCCCGCATAATATCACCGGTAATTGTTGGTGTAGGAACCTGATAAGCCCCAGTGTACATCCATGCCGACAATCCTTGTGCCCGGATTGTTTTTACTTTCATCAGGACGCTTTCAACGCTTCGGGTAATACCATCCGTTCCCAGGCAACCAATAACCGTGGTAACACCTGCATCCAGCATCATACTTATCTGAAGTTCAGGCATACGACTGGATGGACCGCCTTCTCCCCCTCCACCTGTAATATGAACATGGGAATCGATCAATCCCGGCACAAGCGAAAGCCCTGTGCAATCAATGGTTTCTATATTAACACCTGCCGGAGCTTCGATGTTATCAGCTATGGCAAGAATAGTTTTCCCTCCCGTAAGCACATCTTTTTTTCCGAGAAGTTGGGGAGCATAAACGGTTGCATTTTTTAGCAGAATCAGCATAATTTCAGATTTAATTAGCAAAGTTGGTAAAAATTAGTGGTTGTTTGTTTTTTAGTCTTCAAATATTTATAAATTCGCTATTGATATCCTTATTTTGTTTTATGGATAAGCTCTGCTGGCTGACAGCATATCTTCTTTTGAGTTCCATAAATATTTTTTCTCAGCCTGGTCGCCTTCTTCTGGTAGGTGGAGGAACGGAGAAGGAAGCAGCTTCAAGTTGGAGCACTCCGGCTTACCGCTGGGCCGGCGAAGGTAAAAAAGTGGCAATTATCGGCACTTCCACCGGCACACTGGCTCCATATTTCATGCAACAATGCGGTGCTTCTCAGGCTAAGGAGTTTGCTATTGACAGTTACGACAGTGCCAACAGCCAGGCAACTTATGATACTCTTATTAGTTATAATGTAATTTTCTTCAGAGGTGGTGATCAATGGGAATACTATCATCTTTATAAAAATTCTAAACTTCTGGATGCGATTAATCATGTGTATAGCAACGGCGGAACTATCTGTGGCACTTCCGCAGGATTGCATATACTTTCATCCATAGTTTTCACTGCTCAATACGGAAGTGCTTATTCCGATGAGTGCATTGAAAATCCTAATAACCAGTATGTTACTCTTGAAGACGACTTTCTGAACCTTGTCCCGGAATTTGTTTTTGATTCGCATGTTGCAGAACGAGGGAGGTTTGGGCGCACTATTGGCTTCCTTGCAAATTATAGCCTGAATAATAACCGATGGATAACTGCTCTTGCAATGGACGACAGGACTTGCATGACTGTGGATGAAAATGGACTTGGTACTGTTTTTGGAACAGGTTGCGCCAATATTTATAAAGCTGCCCGGAATAGTTCTTTTTCGCGGAATGGATTGAAACTACTTGCCGATTCTATAAATGTAACGCAGTTGCTACAAGGTTGCACATTTGATTTCGCCACCGGACAAGCAGGATTTGCTGGGCTCGACAGGCAATTGAATAGTTCATCGAAAGAGGAAACCGGCAACTATACAATTCTTGCCAGTGGTGGCAATAACCTCGCTGATAATGTGGCGATGCTGACTGATTTTATCACTGGCACGGGTGAAGCAACAGCTCCTATCCTTTTGCTTTCAGGTAATGAGGCACTAGCGGTCATTTTCAGGGAAAAACTATTAGAACTGGGTGCGCAGGAAGTAAACTACTTCAGCATCAATGCATCCGCTGGAACTGATAATGATCTTGCTCTCAAAATTGAAGGAGCGACAAAAGTTCTTTTCCTTTTGAATAATTCAGACACACTTAGTCAGTTTCTGAAAACACCTGATGGAATCCTTCTTGAACAAAAATTAAACAGCGAAGGGATGATTTCTGCATTTATAGGCGAAGATTCACGTTATGTTGGGAGAATCGTTATAGAAAATTATTTAACACTTGATGCATCCTACTATGCAGAACTATCGTTTTCCGAAGGACTCGGATTGTTGGCTAGTACTGTGATTATGCCAAATACATATTTAAACTCCGATGTGTATGAAAATACATGCACTGCCGTCCCTTATGTAATGGCAAAGGATACTTTGAAATTTGGAATTTGGCTTACCAATCATAATTATATGAAGTATTCGCCTGTTGCTGGAAAAGCTACACTTACAGGATATGGAACTGCGCCGGTTATGGTAATTGCCAATAAAGGACAACTGGCTGGTTTATCTAATCACACTTCAACAGGAAGCACAAGCATGTTGCCACGAATGGTAGCAGGATTTCAACATTTACAACTCTCATTAATTGACTATTCAACGCCTTATATACTGGGAAATGTTCAGTCAGCAGGGATTAAGAGTTTCGTAAAAACAAACACTTTACTTATTTTGGGAAACCCTGTTCATGATGAACTTGCAGTTAAGTGGGATAACGGCCCATATGATTGGGAAATAATTGACCTGAATTGCAAAGTCCTGCATAAGGGAAAAAGCACCAAGGAATTGGCTCAAATTGATATTTCGATACTGCGATATGGAATGTACCTCATTAAGTTGACCGATTTTCAAAATAGTAGGACAATAAGTAGTAAATTCGTGAAAGAATAAAAAAGCATTACCATTAAAGCTTATTCATATGAAAAAATTTAAGGTGTTTTCATTTTTATTCTTCATACTCATTGGTATTAGTGCCAACAGCCAGTCACTGCCACAGGGAAGCCTTGTTATTGTTGGAGGTGGACTTGAATACAATAATAAAAGTGTTTACACACAGATGATTGAGCTCGCCGGGGGGGCTGAAAATGCATCTTTTGCTGTTATTCCTTCCGCAAGTGGAGTTGCAGTTCAGTCATGGGTATGGTTCCGGAAGGCTCTGATTTCCTATGGTGTTAAACCGGACAACATTCATCTTATCAACATCGCCATCGCAGATGATGACAGTACAACAGACGTTAATGAATCTACATGGAGCAACAATGGGAATGATGTGAAGTTGGCTGAGATTATCCGTGGATGTTCAGCAGTCTGGTTTACCGGAGGCGATCAGTTACGCACCATTAAAACTCTTGTCAGACCGGATGGCAGCAATACACCTGTTCTCGACGCCGTTTGGGAAGTTTTCCGCTCAGGCGGTGTGGTTGGTGGAACAAGTGCCGGGGCTGCAATAATGAGTGAAGCGATGATTGGCGGAGGCAATAGTCTTGGAGCGCTGACACATGGAGTTATTTCGGATTACAAAGGAGATGATTTTCCAGAAGGTGATGGTCTGCTAATGACAAAAGGATTGGGATTTTTCCCTCTGGGAATGGTGGATCAGCATTTTAATGCAAGAGCAAGGATCGGGCGTCTTTGCGTTGCTCTTATGCATGTAAAAGATCAGTTTAATGGCGGTTTTGGCATAGATGAAAATACAGCCCTCATTTATATCGGCAAACAGAAACTACTCAAAGTTGCGGGGGCCTCTGGCGTTACAATTATCAACACATCAGAAGCCAGTATTTCTTATGTTCAAAATCTTCCGCTCATTCAAAATCTTAAAGTGAGCTATCTTGAGGAAGGAGATTCCTACGATATAACAAACCATAAAATTATTCCCGCAGAAGGTAAAAAACCGACACGTGGAAACGAATATTATAAAATTCAAAATCCCGGACAGGCAGGCGTATTGTCAGGCTATTCAGGCAGTTTCCGTGATCTGTTGACAGTAAACCTGATTGACAATAAAAGTGCAGATAAAACTCAGAATATTAGTTTTTATAAAGATGACTCAGGTTTCTTAGTAACACTTACTAAAAACACTGAAAGTGCAGGCTATTACACTGACAAACCTAATGGGAATGACAGATACACCGTAGAAAATATCCGGATGGATATAACACCTGTAAACATAACATTATCTCCATTGAAATAATTTTCAAACCTAATATTGAGCTTATGAAAAAACCTTACGTATTATTACTGGTGTTTACACTTCTCATCAGTTTACTTAAAGCGCAGGACATTCCCGTCAGCGGGAAAGTAATTTCGGCGAAAGATAAACTGGCCATACCTGGAGTTACAATTGTTGTGAAAGGTACCACAAAGGGTACCGTCACGGATATCAACGGATCTTATAAATTGGATGTTCCTCCTAACAGTACACTGTTATTCTCATTCCTTGGGATGAAAAAGCAGGAGGTTCCGGTAAATGGACTTAAACAGATTAACATCGAGATGGCCGATGAGAATATTGATCTCGGAGAAGTGGTGGTTGTTGGGTATAGTACCGATAGTAAAAAACTAATTTCAGGATCAATAGGATTAGTTGGCCAGGACGAGATCAAAAATGTGCCACTCAGAACAATTGACGGCGTTTTGCAGGGAAAAGCTGCCGGTGTTTCAATAAATCAGAACTCAGGTACTCCCGGAGGACAATCATCTATCAAACTACGGGGAGGAAGTTCTATCAATGCCGGCAACCAACCACTTATTGTTATCGACGGAATCCCGACCATTACCGGAAGTTTTGGCCAGATTGGATACAGCGGTCAGGAGATAGATGCATTATCGGATCTGAACCCGAATGATATTGAATCATTTACAATCCTGAAAGATGCTTCTGCAACAGCTATTTATGGAGCAAGAGGTTCTAATGGTGTAATACTCATTACAACTAAGAAGGGAAGTTTTCAGAAAACAAGTATAAACCTGAATACTTCATATGGATGGCAAACGATGCCTAAGGAACGTCTGTTACACCTCATGAATGCCCAGGAATGGAATGATTATAAAGGGACTGATGTTAAAGGAATTGATACTGACTGGATGGGTGAGATACTGCAGGTTGCTCCTACGTCAAATACCGAGTTTTCAGTAAGCAGTGGCAACGATAAAACAAGACTATTCATTTCCGGAAACTATTACCTCCAGGATGGAACAGTTAAAGGAACATCATATGACCGATACAGCGGTCGTTTGAGCATCGACCATAAATTGCTTGATAATCTTACAATTGGTGGCAGTGTATCAATGAGTTATTCGAAGAATGACCGTGTTGAAGGTGACTATACATTATACGGACCGTTACCTAATGCGCTTTCTATCCCAGCCATCTTCCCTGTTTATAATCCTGATGGAACCTACAACGAAGATGGTCCTTATGCAAACCCTGTTGCCATAATTAACCAAACAATCAATGTTGCATATTCCAATCGCAACAACAGCAATGTTTATCTTGAGTATAAATTTCTTGATGGTTTTACATTTACCAGCAAGTGGGGTGCTGATATTTATAACCTGCGCGAACATGAATACGATCCGATCACAACACGGCAGGGAGCAAAATATAACGGGCTTGGTATCGAAGGGACCAGTTACGTGAGCAACCTCGTCAGCAGCAATGTGCTTCAGTATGTGAAGAAATTAAAGGAAAAACATAATATTGAAGCATTACTTGGATATAGTTTCGAAAAATATGCAAGTCGTTACACTTATATTGAAGCTGTGGATTTCCCGAACGAAGATTTTCAATATATTACTTCTGCCGGCACAATAAGGGCTGCTTCCACATCCTCTCGGGACAGGGGTATGAACTCTTACTTTGGCCAGTTTAAATACAACTATATGTACAAATATATTTTCACTTTTACGGCCCGCGCTGATGGTTCGTCGAAATTTGGAGCAAACAACCGATACGGCTTCTTCCCTGCCGGTTCATTTGCCTGGCGAATTGCAGAAGAACCTTTCATGAAAGGACTTCCCAATTTAAGTGAACTTAAGCTCAGAGCTAGTGTAGGCCTGACAGGTAATGACGGAATCGGGGATTTTGCATCTCTGGGTTTATATAAAGGAGGATATAACTACGGCGGAGGTTCGGGGATTGCCCCTACTCAATTGCCGAATCCCAATCTGAAATGGGAAAGCACAATGCAAACCGGTTTTGGTTTCGATCTTGGAATGTTCAAGGACCGGATAACTCTAAATGCTGACTTTTATTACAACCGGACAAGTGACCTCCTGCTCGACAGGCCTCTGCCTTCATC
>CAZEDO010000009.1:37232-47460 GCA_964511085.1 uncultured Lentimicrobiaceae bacterium | reverse complement strand
GCAGAATCTATATACTTTCACTCCTTACACAGGTATGGATCCGGAGGTCAATTACTCAAGTACCGATATTTTAATCACCGGTACCGACTTCTTTACTTATCCTCAGTCACGAACTATCCTGATGGGTTTGAACATTGGTTTCTAATCTCTAAAACAGAAAATTATGAAAAAGAAAATATATTACGTGCTTGCAATTGCTTTTGTTTTTTCAGCGTGCAGCAAAATACTAGATGTAAATCCAACAGATGCTGTTTCAGCGGATCTGGCAATTAAAAACAAAATAGGTATTGAACATGCATTGGTAGGTTCGTATAATGCGCTGCAGGCTACCGGGCTATATTCCCTTGACTTAATAGCTGTTGGCGACTTGGCTGCCGATAATCTTACGTGGACCGGTACTACCCAAAGTTATGGGCAATTTGAAGTTAAACCCATTCCTGTAGCCAATGGCGTGGTAGATGGTATATGGGCTGCTTCCTATGATGGAATAAACCGCGTAAATAATATACTATACCGCCTTCCTTCAATAAGTGATCTTACTCAGGCGGAGTACGACCAGTATTACGGAGAAGCTCTGTTCATACGTGCATTGCTGCATTTTAACCTGGTGACGTATTTTGGAGGTGTTCCTATACGGACACAACCTACGCTTGACCTGAACACGATTGATCTCGAACGAAGTACTATTGAACAGGTTTATGCACAAGTAATAGCTGATCTTACTACAGCCAAAACAAAACTCCCTGCTTCATCCGCAGCAAAAGTGGCCGGACGAGCCAATACATTCACCGTTTCCGCTTTGCTTGCAAAAGTTTATCTTGCTAAATTTCAACTTACCAATGATATAGCATCGGCAGCTCTTTCAATTGAGGAAGCTGGAAGGGTTATTTCCGAAGGAGGATATACGTTGGCTTCTAATTACAGCAGCTTATTCCATTCGGCAACTGCCTCTGGTGAGTCAGTTTTTGAAATTGTTTATGACGTTCAAAACTATAACCGTTTGGCACAATATTTCTATTCCCGCGACTCTTTAGGCAGGTACGAATTTGCTCCAACTCCTGATTTGATTCAGAGCTTCGACACAATTGACCAGCGGCTGGATGCTTCGATTATTTATGATGGTAAAGACAAGCCTTATGTTATAAAATATAACGACGTTTCGGGAGGAACAGACCGTGTTTACGTTTACAGGTTGGCCGAAATGTACCTCATAAGGGCAGAAGCCATGGCATATACAAATGGGGATACTGCAATTATTAAATCTGATCTGAATATAATACGTAACCGTGCAGGACTGGCCAATACCACGGCTGACAATTATACCGACCTGAAACTTGCCATCGAAAAGGAATGCCGGCATGAATTCGCTTTTGAAGGCCATCGCTGGTGCGATCTGGTGAGAACCAAAAGAGCGACTACATTACTGGGGATTGATGAAAAATATACTCTTTTCCCTATTCCTCTGAGTGAAATGCAAACCAATAAGTTTATAAAACAAAATGATGGTTATTGACAGACTGAAAAAACTAAAAATTATGAAAAGAAATTTAATATACTTCCTGTTCCTGCTTCCAGCAATGATATTAATGTCAGGATGCAAAAAATATGATCTTGGCACTCCATTGCCAAGCACAGTTGCCGATTTCACTTATACCGCAACTAATAGCAGTGTTGCCCCTTGCGTAATAACGTTTACTAACAAATCTCTCAATGCCAAAGGGTATTTCTGGGAATTTGGCAACGGGCAAACTTCTACCGAAAAGGATCCTGTAGTTCAATTCGATTCAATTGGCCTCTTTACAGTAAAGTTAACTTGTACTTCTACCAGCGATGTACATTATGATCAGCTTGTAAAAACCATGGTTATTAATATTAAGGATCCAAATGCCGGCCTTACTCAGGTATTATATTTTACAACCAGGGGACCTGATGGAGGAGGAGTTCATATGGTATATTTGAATGAAGATACGCCTCAAATTGTTGATTTTGATGCAGTAGCGCTTGACAGACCATACGGATTAGCTGTTGACACGGCGAACCGCAAGGTTTTTGTATCAGACTACTTATTGGGAACAATCTGGCGATTTGATGCGGATGGAAAAAATCCATTGAAAATTCTGGATGCAAGCGTAACTGGCCAGGAAATTGTCGAATCTCCTGAAGCACTTATAGTCGTTGGTGATAAACTCTATTGGGGGCGTACCGGTGGTATCTACCGCTGTAACCTTGATGGAACCAGTCCTGAAGTATATATCAGTACTGGCACTTCTGCACCTGAATATCCTATTGATATGCAGTACGATCCTGTTTCGGATAAGATTTACCTTGTAAATGATAAAACCGATTATACAGGTGGATATTTTTCAATGAATTTCGATGGCACATCACAAGTGGAACTCATTCCGGATATCGACGGAACTGCCATTGAAGTAAATCCAGAAACAGGAAAAGTTTATATTGTCGGATACGCATCCGCTGGTACTCCAATGCCCGAAAATGGTATATATATGAGTAACTTAGATGGTACACAAATATCGAAAATCGGTGACTACGGAACAAAAGCAACCTGGGGAATTACTATTGATCACAAAAGAGGAAAGCTTTTCTGGGGATATAAAATCTCCAACTCGGCACCCGATGGCAAGATTGTTCGGTCAAACCTGGATGGATCCGGGCAGGAAGATTGGCTTAAAGGCGTGAGTCCGCACGCCATGGAAGTTGCATGGATTAAGTTATAATAAATATGCATTGTTATAGACCGCAGTTTTTTTTTAACAAATTACAAGAACAACTTTATTACCCAAAAATTTAGTATATTCGCAAAACAACAAACTAAACCTAAATCTTATGAAAAAAAATCTACTTCTTTTAACAGTTATGCTGTTTGCTTTTGCAAATAGTTATTGCCAGGCAACATTTAGCACAGGTGCTATGAATGTTGATGTAAGTGAGTATGGAAGAATCCAGCTTTATACTCCTGATGGAATACAGCAATTGGAACGCGCTTCGATTTTAGTCGGAACATCAGCTACAGATGTATTTGATTACACAAATGATGCAGAGCAATTGGATCCAAGTGTTTTAGTTGCCTCTCCTTTGCTGAGTGATTATGAAATCTATGGTTCCATTGACAACTCTTATTCAGCATTGCCGCCTGCTGTAAGTGTAAAAATAAACGCTTATGGATGGAATGATGCAGCTTACGCTATATTCAAATTCAATGTCAAGAATGATGAAGCAAGTGCCATAACCGCGTCAATAGGTATGGATATAATACCTTATTTAAACGAAGAGTACGGCTTCGATTCTGTTACATACAATAATGCAGAAGGAGTTATCCGGTTTCACAGAGGTACACAGGAAAACATGGGAGCGAAACTCCTCTCATCTTCATTGTCATCCCTCTATTCCTTTGAATGGTATGATGGTTATACTGTAGATGCCGATTACTGGAATTGGATGAATATGGGTTCTTTGCAGCCTGAATATGTCTCGACTACTGTTGATGGACCGGTCTCAATTACTTCTCAGGCTCCTGCTACAATTGCTCCGGGAGAATCATTCGATGTCTATTATGCACTTGCACTCGGAGTTAATGAGCAAACTATGCAGTCCAATATTGCGGCAGCAGTTCAGAAGTATCAGATATTGACAACTTCTATTGACGAAAAACAACTTTCTGTAAATGAATTCAAAAATTTCCCAAATCCTTTTAAATCTTCAACAACAATCGGTTATCAGTTACCTGGAAATGGATTTGTAAGTCTGAAAATTTATGATGCTCTTGGAAATGAAAAAGCTACTTTGGTAAATTCAAATCAAACAAGCGGATCGCACACAATTGATTTCAACGCGAAAGATTTAACCAGCGGTGTATATAGCTACAGGCTCAGGTATAATGATCAGGTAATATCAAATAGAATGTTAATGATCAAATAGTGAGATCAAAGTAGTTATCCCTACTTTTTGATAGTTCAATTTTAATTGGAAAGAGACTTCCCGGTTTAAAGGGAGTCTCTTTTTTATTGCTATAATATTCCTAACTTCTGTCGTTTAGTGCGGCACCGCACTAAATGGTATTTCGTATTTGAGGTTAAAAGTTCCTGAGAATTGAATAACTAACTAAAAAATGATTAGAATTTTTTTAAACGATTCTCAATTCCTCAAATTCAAATTTCTCCTTATTTAGAATCATTTTAGAAAAACGAAGATTAGTGCGGTAATTTTCATTTTTTTTAAATCTATTAATCATATAATCAGTGATTTATAAACTCATTTTTTGTAAATATTGTAAAGCGTCAGAAGTCAGGAATTATGTCAAAAATGATTCTGAAGCATCTTCCTAACGCTCATCGTTTAGATTTATAATCATCTTCTATTTTGATGAATTCTTCATTCAGTAAGGCTGTTACCGGTCCGGATTTCCCGTTTCCAATAACAAAATCATCAATTTGGTTAATGGGTAATATTCGTTTGGTAGTGCTGGTCATAAAAACTTCCTCAGCATTAATAAGTTCAGAGATAGTTACTTCCCGTTCTTCCACAATATATTTCTTTGCTGCCAATTCCAATAGTTTCATCCGGGTAATTCCGAATAATATATTCTTAGAAGGAGTCAAAATCTTTTGATCTTTTGTAACCATCAGAATATTAGCCCTTGGGAGTTCCGAAACAATTCCCTGTTTGTGATAAATCACATCTGCTGCTTTTTGTTCTCTTAATTTTTGCTGTAACCAAATACCCATAAAATAATTGATTGATTTTATCTGCGGCAATTCTCGTTGATACTCATATGTAATCACTTTTACACCTGTAGCAAATTTCTCCTGCGAAGGCAATTGCAGTTTCTCCTGTAAAATCAATAGATTGCCAGATACAGGTTCATAATGATCAGACGAATAGCCTCCGGTAAGAATCAGGCGCATGCCGGATTCTGCTAACTTATTCATCTCCATCAATTCACGAATAATCTCTTTTACTTCTTCTTTAGATTTTACGGGATGCAAATGCATAAAATCTGCCGATCTGTAAAAACGATCCAGATAATCATCCAGGAAAAGAGGGCAGTTATCTTTGATGCGAAAAAAATCAAAAGTTGCATAACCACGTTGGATAGCAAGGTCACTCACCTGAAGAGTAGCTTTTTCTTCCTTCAGAAAAACATGATTTACATAAGCGATCATAGTTGTTTTATATCAAGTAATAGATTTCAAACGTCAACCACCTTTGTGGCAAATCTGTTTTGATTAATAGAATCATGACATTGACAAAAATACAGAAATATAGTTTTCATTTTTCGCAACATAGAGTTGCATATACAAATTGAACGCATGCAGCAGTATTAATAGAATGATCTTATTTTCCGCCTCAGGGAACGACATCAGAACTATATTTGTGAAAGATGCCTAAAAAAGAATTAAATTTGTTTTTTAAAGCTACCGAACTATGAACTACACAAAACACGCAATCCACTTTTTCTTACTAATGCTGCTAATCCCTTTGGCTGGTTGCATAAAAAGTGAAGATTTCGACTTTAACAAAATCCAGAAGATTGAGTGGAATCCTGCATTGGCCGTTCCCCTGGTTTCCTCAAACCTTACTATCATGGACATGATAAGGCAAATGAATGATTCATCCTCATTTGTGATCGATGATAAAGGGTTTGTTACCTTGGTTTACAAGGACAGGCTTTTCTCCGTTTCCCCCGCCAGCGCGTTTACTATACCAACTGACTCATTCGCTTTATCTCACACCTTTACACAGGCGGAAATAGCTACTATTACTGATTTTGGCTCGCTCACTATTCCATATGAACAAAATATAAAACTCACACCAGCTGACTCCATACGCATCGACTCGCTTATATACGGCACAGGCGATTTAACGCTAACAATGTCAGGCACAGTAACTAACAATGGATCCATTGCTTTTAGCATACCCGAAGCAAAGAAAAATGGCATCCCTTTTAGCACTACTTTCACTCCATTGGTCAATGGAAGTAAAACAATCGACTTAAGCGGTTATAAATTCGACCTTACGAAGGTTAACGGAAAACCAAGCACCTTCAGACTAAGTGCTACCTTAACCATCACCAATACGGCAGCCGACCCGGTAGTCGCAGGCGATGTGATAAGTTTCAACATTGCACAGCACACCAAAAGCATTCAAGTCCTTTCCGGTTTCCTTGGCCAGGTACTTCTTAAGACTGATTCAAAGTCAACCGATATCAATCTTTTCAACAACACCATGACAGTAGGTGATTTTATTCTTGTAAATCCCTACTTTATTTTCACTTTCCACAATTCTATTGGGTTGCCTGTAAATTTAAGGTTCACCGAAATTAAAGGAAAAAGCAAGGATGATTTACTTCCTTCCGTAAATCTCATCGGAAATCCGGGGATTCCTGATCCAATTGACATTTTAAGCCCATCGTACGCTGACGCCGATCCCGTAAAGGTAACAACAGTCCGTATCGACAATGTAGGAACTGACGGAGCAATCTCTCGCCTCCTTAATTTATTAAAGCCAGGTAATTTTATATACAGCTTCAAGAGCACAGCAAACCCTTATGGTGAGCAGACCGAGAACTTTCTGCGCGACTCCGGAAAATTGGATTTAGATGTGGAGTTTGGTTTGCCTTTTTATGGGTTGGTAAAGGACTTTGTTGTTCAGGATACCGCCGCCTTCAAATTCGACAGCATCGACGAAGTTGAAAGCGTGATTTTTAGAACGATCATTGATAATGAGTTCCCTATTGAAGCAGGTATGCAGATATACTTTACTGATGAAAACTACACACGGCTCGACTCTCTGGTAAACTCCGGCGACCAGGTAATTATACCTCCGGCTGATGTGGATCTAAACACCGGTGAACTTATAAAAGCAGAGCAAAAAATGAACTTTTTCAGCTATTCCAGGAATAGAATTGAAAATATTTTAAGTGCTAAAAAAATTCTGATAAAAGCGAAGCTCAACACTTCCGGCTTGGCAACGCAAAATATCAAGATTTACAACTATTACAAACTGAAGGTTAAGCTTGCCGCGGAAATAGAAATTAAAAAGAAAATTTAACACACAAACCATCGAAAAGTATGAAAAAGTATTTACTCTCATGGCTTGTAAGTATTGCAGCAGTTTTGTCTGCCACGCAAGCTGTTGCTCAAACCGACTTTACCCTTTACCACATGCAGCTTGTGCCTTACCGCATCTACCAAAATCCTGCGCTAATGCCACAATGCCGTTCATTCGTGGGTACTCCTGTTATTTCATCCATTTATTTCCAGACCTCCAATGCATTTAGCTATAGCGATGTGATATCCAGAGAAGCTAATGACTCAATAAAAATAGATATCGACAAACTCACAAGCAAGCTAAATGATGGAAATAACCTGTTCATGAACCTTGATATCGACCTTCTTTCCTTTGGTTTTAAAGCTGCTGATAAGTACTACATAACCTTTTCGGCCAGGGAGCGCAGTATTGTAAGGTTTATGTATCCAAAGGATCTTATAAACTTCCTATGGAAAGGAAATGCAGCCGTTGGACTGGGAAAAACGCTGGAATTCAGCCCCCGTTTAGATGCTATGCTTTTCGATGAATATGCTCTCGGTTTTGCCGGGGAGGTGAATGAACACTTAACTTTGGGTACACGGCTAAAATTCCTGAACGGACGCGCCAATGTTTACACGGAGCGGGCGAATGCCAGCCTTTACACCGACCCTGTCGATTTTAGTTACAAGTTGAAGTCGGACATATTAATCAGGACTGCGGGTATCGACAGCATGAGTGATCAAAAAACCAATGATATTATTATGGGAGGCAACCATGGATTGGGCATAGATATAGGAGCTTCTTACAAGCTCAATAGTAAGTTTTCATTTTCGGCAAGTGTGTTAGACCTTGGTTATATAAATTGGAAGAAACAGCTGTTTGCAATTGAAAGCAGAAGACCAGGGGAAGAGATAAATTTTATAGGAGTTGACATTAACGAATTTATTAACAAGGACACCATCAGAAATGCTTTCCAGGCGGTAATTGATTCCCTGACAGATAAATTTAAAATTGATTCCGTTTACAACCAAGCTTACAAAACCTACTTACCGATGCGGTTATATGCTGGGGCTGATTTCAATATTAATGACAAGAATACTGTTGGAATCTTATTTCATGGCCAGTTCTACGATAAAAAACTCATTCCAGCCTTTTCGTTATCATATTATACCCAACTAGGCAGGTTTCTTGGTTTTTCAGCTTCATATAATATAATGAACAAGAGTTACAACAATGTTGGAGTTGGATTATCGCTGAATGCGGGACCAATGCAGATTTATGCAACCACCGACAATATTTTAGCATTCTCTGATTATAAAACAGCCCGGAATGTTAACGTGCACTCAGGACTGGTATGGACTTTCGGACGAAATAAGAAGGACAAAGACAAAGATGGTATTATTGATAAACTCGATGAATGTCCGCTAATTCCAGGACCAAAAAAGTTTAATGGTTGTCCTGATACCGATTTAGATAGCATTCCTGATAAGGACGATGCTTGCCCGAATGTACCTGGAACCCTAGCCAACAGGGGTTGCCCGGATCGCGATGGCGACGGAATATACGATCAGGACGATGCATGCCCCGATGTACCAGGGTTACTCGAATTTAAAGGTTGCCCTGATACTGATGGAGATGGTATAACAGATGCTAATGATGATTGTCCTGATGTTAAAGGCCTGGCAGTATTCCGTGGATGTCCTGATTCTGATGGTGACAGTATAATTGATAAATATGATGAGTGTCCATATCAGGCAGGTACAGCAGTTTTCAAAGGATGCCCTGATACTGATGGTGACGGAATACCAGATAAGAATGACCTCTGCCCCACTGTCCCTGGAAATCCTGAAAACAAAGGATGCCCGTTTATTGACACAGATGGTGATGGCATCAAAGATTCTGAAGATGCATGCCCCAGCATACCTGGCCCATTAGAAAACAAAGGCTGCCCGCTATTGGATACAGATGGTGATAAAACACCTGATATCTATGACAACTGCCCTACAATACCAGGTATTCCTGAAAACAAGGGGTGTCCTGAAATAAAGAAGGAAGAGCAGGAAGTTATCAATACAGCTTTTTCAAGTCTGGAGTTCGAAACAGGGAAATCTATTATAAAAAGTGTTTCTAATTCATCGCTTGACAGGCTGGCAGATCTTCTTATCAAAAAACCTGATTGGAAGCTTCAACTTTCGGGACATACAGATAATGTTGGTCAACCTGCCACAAACATGACTTTGTCCAAAAACAGAACCCTTGCTGTAAAAAAATATCTTACCAACAAAGGTGTGACAGATGAACGGATAAAAACTGAATGGTATGGACAAACCAAGCCAATTGCACCTAATAGCACACCAGAAGGCCGTCAGAAGAACCGGCGTGTTGAAATTGCAATCTTTTTTCAATAAAACATGAAAATAAATGCCTTTTGAGTGATTACCTTATTGAACTAATTACAACTAACAAATAGACACAGTTCACTAAAATACTCACTTCAATAAAAAGGCTATGGTACCGTCATTAAATGCAATCCATGAATTCATGGCTCAGGAAAATGTTGTAATTATCACTGACAACAGCGATCCAAAGAACTATTGCAGTTCTTTGAAAGATAAGCTCCAGCGATGCGGGTACGTGGTAAAATACATCCGACCCAGTCTGGACGATTTCGATGAAGAAGGCAGATGCCTTTGTGTGCACAAGCTACCAGCTTCTTTCAGTGCGTTAATTATTGACCTTAATCCCGGTGCTGCCAGTATTATTATGGATGAAGCCATTATTAAAGGCATTGACCATGTGTGGCTTCTCCAGAAGTCGTATAATAGCATTTTGCGGGAAAAAGCTGCCGACAACCAGATAAACCTTATTTTTAACCAGAATATCCTGAATTATCTGGAGATTCCAAAGTCGATTCACCGTTTGTATGTGAATTATGAGAAATATGCCGTAGCGGGGGTTACCAGAAAATGAACAAACAATCAATCCCTCTGGATATTTGTCCCTTTTGTTCGCCTGATAACCAGAAGATTGCATTTGCTTCATCCCCGTCATTTCTTGCTCTCTATAACATTGCACCAATACTTCCCGGCCATTCGCTTATTATCCCACGCATGCATATTAAAAGCCTGCGCTCGCTTTCCAATGAACAAATAAGTGAATTATTTCTTTTTGCCCGGCA